>CACZGD010000028.1 GCA_902780565.1 Oscillospiraceae bacterium | reverse complement strand
TCAAGCTCAATTCCGAGGCCAAGACCCTCGCCGTCGATCCCGCCAACCACACCGGCAACACCGAGACCAAGGAAGAGGATATCATCCCCGCGACCTGCGCGGCGGAAGGTTCCTACAACCTTGTGACCTACTGCGCGGACTGCGGCGTCAAGCTCAATTCCGAGGCCAAGACCCTCGCCGTCGATCCCGCCAACCACACCGGCAACGTGGAAACCAAGGAAGAGGATATCGTCCCCGCGACCTGCGAAGAGGGCGGCAGCTACGACGTCGTGACTTACTGCGCAGACTGCGGCGCGGAGCTCAACCGGATCCCCCACACCACGGATCCCATCGGCCACGATTATCAAATCACTTACACCTGGTCCGACGATAACGCGACCGTTACCGCGACGGCTGTCTGCGCCAACGACGAGACGCACGTGATTACCGAGACCGCCCAGACCTCTTATGAGGAGATCACCCCCGCGACCAGCGAATCCGAAGGCGAAGGCAAGTATACCGTCTCCTTCGACAACGAGCTGTTCGAGGATCAGGAAATGACCGTCACCCTGCCGAAGCTCGACGCGGATTATGAATTCGTCGGCTTCGCGTGGAACGACGACAACACCGCCGTTGCGATCGTCAGGGACAACAACAACGACGGCAAGGAGACGCGGATTCCGGCGACCGTGACGAGTGAGACCACCGACGCCAAGTGCGAAGCGGACGGCGCGATCGTTTACACCGCCTCCATCGAACTGAACGGCGAGACCTACACCGAGACGAAGACCGAAATCATCCCCGCGACCGGCCATAAGCCCGCCGCGCCCGTCAAGGAGAACGAGTCCGCCGCGACCTGCACGGACGACGGCAGCTACGACGAGGTCGTGTACTGCGCCGTCTGTGAGAAGGAGCTGAGCCGGACGAAGAAGACCGTCTCCGCAACCGGGCACAAGTGGAACGCGCCGGTCTGGAGCTGGAGCGCCGACTTCTCCGCCGTGACCGCGACCTTTGTCTGCGCCAACGATGCGTCTCACACTGAGATTCTGACCGCCGTGGTAACGCAGAGCACGACCGAACCCACCTGCACCGAGAACGGCAAGCTGGTCTTCACCGCGACCGTGACCGGTCCCGACGGCAAGACCTACACCGCCTCCGAGGCGCAGGTGATCGAAAAGCTCGGTCATGACTACAACGAGAACGGCGTCTGCAACCGCTGCGGCGACGGCGGCGACTGCCCGTGGTGCGGCCAGCATCACGACCGCAAGACGGTTTGCGGCTGGTGGACCGAACTGATCCATCACATCAAGTATATCTTCAACCGGATCCTGCTCTGGTGGTCCTGCGTGGCAAAATAAGCCCGTGCGTCAATTCCCAAAATACTGAAAAGGAGCGTCCTGCCGATCGGTGGGGCGCTCTTGTTTTATATTTATAATATTTTTTATTATAATTAATGAACAGAGCTTTGTGAAAATGACCAAAAAGCACTTCAGTGATTTGATGTTTATACTTTAAAATGATGAAATTACAAATATATATGAATAATTAAAAAATAATACCTTGATTTTTATGCATTCTTGTGCAAAAATATTACTATCCTTATCTTTGGGAAAAATATACAAAAAGGAGAGTAATTATGAACAAACGCATGAAGAAGTGCCTTGCGTGTTTTCTGAGCTTTATGCTGCTGTTCACCGTGGTTCTGCCCGCGGTGTCCGCCGCAGCCGTCGGAAATACGCGTACCGCACAACTGATCGCGATCGACCCGTCGAAGCTCAACGTACCGAAGCTTGGCGAGACGGACGCGGCCGAAGAACCGACCGAAGAGATTTCCATCGGTCTCAACGACGTTGTTCGTGTTTCCGTCTTTTTGGATGAGCCCTCCGCGCGCGACGCGGGCTATTCCATTCAGGGCGTGAGCGCGAACAGGGAAGCCGTCGCTTATCAGGAGACGCTGCGCCGCAATCAGAACGCCATGCAGGCGAAGATCGAAGCCGCCACGGGCCGCGCGATCAACGTCAAGTGGAATCTGACCCTGCTCACAAACGCCATCTCCGCTGAGGTGCGTTACGGCGATCTGGACGCCATCCGCGCCATCCCCGGCGTGAAGAGCGTGGAGATCGAGCGGCAGTACGCCCCCGCCGAAACGGTGGAGGGTGACGCGGCCTCTCCCAATATGACGAACGCCCGCGATATGGTCGGCGCCAACACCGGCAACGCCACGAAATACACGGGCGCGGGCTCCCGCCTTGCCGTGATCGATACGGGTCTTGACACCGCCCACCAGTCCTTCGACGCGGACGCGTTCGACTACGCGATCGCCGAGGATGAAGCGGCCAACGGCGTGACCTACGATCTGCTGACCTCCCAGAAGGTCTCCGACCTCAAGGCCCAGCTCAACGGCAAAAACGGCGTCTATATTTCCTCCAAGATCCCGTTTGCGTACAACTACGTGGACAAGAACACCACCGTCAACCATGAGTCCGACACGCAGGAGGAGCACGGCTCGCACGTGGCCGGCATCACCTCCGCGAACCGCTACCTCAAGAGCGGCAACGACTTCGTGTCCGCTGCCGACGCCGTCAAGGTCGTCGGTGAAGCGCCCGACGCGCAGATCATGGTCATGAAGGTCTTCGGCTCCGGCGGCGGCGCCTACGATTCGGACTACTTTGCGGCTGTTGAGGACGCCGTCCGTCTCGGCGCCTCCAGCGCGAACCTGTCTTTGGGTTCCTCGCTGCCCGGCATTGCCACCGAGACCTCCTCCTCGTATCTCACGATCCTGAACAACCTCGAATCCTCCGAGCTTGTCATGTCCGTCTCCATGGGCAACAACACCTCCTGGGACTCCCAGAAGCAGCTCTATGCCGACGACGTGAACCTGATGACCGGCGGTTCGCCCGGTTCCTTCAACAACACGCTGACCGTCGCCTCGATCGACGATACCGGCGCGTTCGCCCCCTATATCCTCTTTAACGATACGCTTGAGCTGCGCTATATGGAAGGCGGCGGCGCTGCCAACAACGCCCCCATCACCTCCATTGCCGGCGAATATGATTACGTCTACGTGGACGGCGTCGGCACCGCCGCGCAGTTCGGCGCCGTTGCCGGTGAGCTGAACGGCGCTGTGGCGCTTTGCAACCGCGGCGAGACCTCGTTCTTTGAGAAGGCCAACGCCGCCGTCGAGGCGGGCGCCGTGGCCGTCGTCATCGTCAACAATCAGGCCGGCACTATCTCCATGGCGCTGGACGGCTATTCCTACACGAACCCGGTTGTGTCCATCAAGCAGGCCGAGGGCGCCCAGATCAAGGCGATCTCCGAGCAGAAGACCGCCGGCTCCGTGACCTATTACACCGGCAAGATCAAGATCGGCGGCGAGGACGACAAGACCAGAATGGCCTTCTTTGAGATGTCCTCCTTCTCCTCCTGGGGCGTGCCCGGCGCGCTGACCCTCAAGCCCGAGATCACCGCGCCCGGCGGTTCCGTCCTGTCTCTGAACGGTTATCACAGAAACGCCTCCGGCGGCGGCTACTCCGGCGGACACGATCAGTATGAGCTGATGTCCGGTACCTCCATGGCCGCGCCGCAGATCACCGGTCTTGTGGCGGCTGTCGGGCAGTATTACCGCGAGAACGATATCGCGAACCGCACGGGGCTTACCGCGCGTCAGTTCGCGCACAGCGCCCTCATGTCCACCGCTGTTCCGGTGCTCGAGGCGGAATCCGGTTATTATTACTCCCTTCTGAAGCAGGGCGCCGGCCTTGCGAACCTTCAGGGCGTGGTGGACGCCAAGTCCTATATCAAGATGGACGCAGCCGCGACCATGGCCGCCGACGACTATAAGGTCAAGGCGGAGCTGGGCGACGATCCCGCCCGCAACGGCGTTTACACCTATGCCTTCGAGATCCACAACTTCTCCGATACGGACGTGTCCTACACCCTTCGCACGGACGTGTTCACGCAGGCCCTGTCCGCGGACAAGACCCTGATGGAGCACACCACCGAAGCGCTCGACGCGACCGTGACCTATGACGTCGGCTCCGCTCTGACCGTTGCCGCCGGCGGCAGCGCGAAGGTGACGGCCACCATCACCCTGTCCGAGGCGCAGAAGGCGACCCTGAACGCGGAGCGTGTCGGCGGCGCTTACCTCGAAGCCTATACCTTCATCGAGAGTGAAAACGACGTGACCTACTCGATCCCGGTGCTCGGCTTCTACGGATCGTGGACCGACGCGTCCATGTTCGACGCCGCGAATTACGCCGAGGACGTCTATTATACCTCCGGTCAGACCTCCTATTTCGGCGCTTCCAACACCAACCAGGTGCTGATCCGCTACAACGGCTCCACCACGAACACCGCGTTCGTCGGCAACCCCTATGTCAAGGAAGCCGCCTTCCCGGTTGACAGACTGGCGCTGAACAATTCCGCAAACATCTATCAGATCCGCTATAATCTCATCCGTTCCGCCGCGGGCCTTGCCTTCGCCGCCGTGGATGAGAACGGCAGCGTTCTCTACGCCGCCAATCCCAGCCAGAACCAGAACGCAACCTATTTCAACACGCAGGCAACGACTCCCGCGTGGCAGAATACCAGCGTTCTTTCCTCCACCACCAACCGCACCGTGTCGTCTCTGGGCCTTGCCGAAAACGCGAAGTTCACCTTCGGCCTCTTCGCCTTCCCGGAGTACTACACCTATCAGGCAAACGGCAATGACCAGACCTTCGCGCTCACGAGCGCCCAGTTTCAGAAGATCCTGAAGGACGGCAATTACGGCAAGGGCGCCTACATCGGCTACACCGTGACCGTGGATAACACCGCGCCCGTCATCGGCGACCCGATCCTGAACGACGACGGCACCGTCACCTTCACGCTCTCCGATAACCAGTATATCGCAAACCTGCGCGTGCTGGACGCCTCCGGCAAGAGAACGTACCTCAGCGTTGTTCCCGAGCAGACGGAAGCCGGCGAGACCGTGACCTACACCTTCGATCCGACGGAATACACCACCGCCAACGCCGTCACCGTGTTCGCCGCCGACTATGCCGGCAACGAGACCGCCGCTGTCGTGCGTATCGCCGACGGTCCCATTGTGATCGAAAAGGCCATATATAAACTCACGAATACCCTTGAGGCCGACAAGAATTACCTCATCGTCAACGCCAATACCGTCGGCACCCGCTATGCCCTCAGCCATTCCGGCACCACAAAGGGCAGAGCCACCGTCACGGTCGTGAACGACAACGGTGTGATGACCATTGAGGAAGCGGACGCCGCCGCCGTGTTCACCGCGGCTGCGAACGGCTCCGGCTTCTCGCTGAATAACGGCGGGTATTATCTGGCAGCGACCCGGAATAACGTCTCGTTCTCCGCGAACGCGCCCGCAGCGACCGCTTACTTCACCTTTGACGGCACGAATAACCGTCTGGGGTATCGCAACGGCAACACGACCTACTACGTCCGCTACAACAACAACGCCTTCACCGGCTCCACCGGCGCTTACAGCGTCTATCTGTATGCAGAGGAATTCGTGACGGAGACCATCGATCCCGACGCAGTTTCCACTGTCAACGTGACGCCCGCCACCGCGTCTCTTTACACCGGCAACACCCTTGACCTTCAGGTCGAGGTCCTGCCCGTGACCGCTGTGGATAAGTCCGTGACCTTCACCTCCTCCGACGAGACTGTCGCCACCGTGGACGAGAACGGCCACGTCGTCGCCGTTGGCGGCGGCACCGCGACCATCACCGTCGCCTCTGTCTCGAATCCCGAGGTCACGGGGACCTGCGTTGTGACCGTGACTGCCGTCACGCCCATGAACGCCACCGTGAACGCCCAGCTCGTCAACGACGCCGGCGCGAACTTCGTGAAGATCGATCTCTCCGACGGCTCCACCGAGCTTCTCGGCGCGGCTGCGGGCACGCATTTCGGCGGCGGCCGCAGCGACGACGTCATCATTGGCTTCCAGTCCGACGGCAATATCATCGAGACCGATATCTATGACGACGGCTACGATTCCTACATCCTCGGCTCCTTCGGCACTACGCAGTATAACTCCCGCGACGGCGCGCATATCCCGAACGTCTCCTATTCGTTCAGCAATCTCTCCGCCGACGTGAACGCCGACGGCGTGACGGATGAAAACGACGTTTCCGCCATCCTTGCCTACGTCTCCGGCGAAAACGACGGCGCTGCCTACAACCTTGCCGTCGCCGACCTCGACACGGATGGAGCCGTCACCTCGCGCGACGCTTACGTCCTGCTCGAAAAGCTCGCTGAAGGGCCCACCGTGATCACCGAAGAATATCTCTCCATTTTCTTCGCGTCCTCCTATCTGCTCATGTTCACGCCCGATTACAGTATCACCGGCTGGAACCTCTCCGGTTACACCGCCCTTGCGTACGCGGGCACCGATCCCGAAACGGGCGACCACTATTATTACGCCCTCAACTCCTCCGGCCAGCTCGTCACCCTGATGATCGGCGTGGATCAGGAGGAACCCATCGCCGTGGATGAGGAGACCGGCGAAGAGAGCCTTTCTCTGGTCCTCAGCACCGGCACCGCCACCGCCATTTCCGGCCTGTCCACTTCCGCCGGCACCTTCGGCGCGAACTATATGTCCATGTCCGTGCTCGATACCGAAGACTATTACGGCCTTCTGATCGCGAACTCCAATAACCGCCGGATCTACTTCGTCGACCTGACCGCGGACACCCTTTCCGCGACCCTTGTCGCCGGCTTTACCGGCGCAACGTCCCTCACGACCCTTTATAACGATGACTACGATACCTCCGTCGTTTCCATTGCCGCCGCGAAGAACATTGCGCGTATGAAAGCCGACGTCGCCGCCAACGGCGTCTCTGTCGGCAAGGCCGAAAATCTCGGCAAGATCTCCCGCGAGCCCGCGAACGCCGCCGGTACGCTCAACGCCGTCGACGTGACCGTCTCCGACGGAAACGTGGTTGAAGTCACCGTGACCGAGGACGAGGCCCTGAACAACGGCGTCTACACCCTGACCTGGGACGTCGAAACCATGCGCCTTGCGGATCTCTCCACGTCTGCCACGTATTACAGCGCGATCGCCGCGAATGGCAGAGCCACCGTCGCTCTGGCGGATCTTCCCGCCATTGAAGCCGGCTCCGCCGTTGTGACCTTCCGCTTCAACGTCCTGAGCTGTGAGGACGTCGCCGCCGCTCTCGGCACGCTTGAAAGAAACGCCGAGCTGGGACTGACCGAGTCCGAGGACGTTCCCCTTGAAGGCATCGGTCACGACTGGACCTTCGTCGACTTCACCTGGACCGGCGACGATGAGAACGGCTACACCGCCGCCTTCGCGAACTACGTCTGCGCGAACGACGAGACCCACACCGCGACCGCCCAGGCCGGGATCTCTGTCGAGACCACGCCCGCGACCTCCGCTGCTGCCGGTCAGATCGTTTACGTCGCGACCGTCCCCGCCGAGGACAGCCTTGACGGTGAAGCCCACACGGACGAAAAGATCGTCGAGATCGAGCAGCTCGAGCCCGATTATGAATTCATCGGCTTCGAGTGGAGCGAGGATCATCAGACCGCCGTCGCCGTGTTCGTCGATCATAACAATAACGACGAAGTGATCGAGATCGAGGCTGACGTGACCGAAGAGATCACGCCCGCCACCTCCGCCGCCGCAGGCGAGACCGTTTACACCGCCGTGGCTGTCGGTCCCGACGGCGAGACCTATACGGAGACCTACACCGAGGTCCTGGAGCAGCTTGAACCCGATTACGAGTTCGTCGGCTTCGAGTGGACCGAGGACGGCACCGCCGTCGCCGTGTTCGTCGATCATAACAACAACGACGAGCGCATCGAGGTCGAGGCTGACGTGACCGAAGAGACCACGCCCGCCACTTCCTCCGCAGAAGGCGAGACCGTTTACACCGCCGTGGCTGTCGGCCCCGACGGCGAGACCTATACGGATACCTATACCGTCGTGATCGAAAAGCTCGAGCCCGATTACGAGGTGACTTTCGGCTGGTCCGAGGATTATTCCTCCGCCATCGCGATCATCGTTGACCATAACGATCCCGGCGCCGAGCCTGTGATCTTGGACGCCGACGTGACCGAAGAGACCACGCCCGCCACCTATTCCGAGGACGGCGAGACCGTGTACACCGCGACCGTGGAATACAACGGCTATACCTTCACGGATCAGAAGAGCGTTGTGATCCCGTGCGAGGGCAGCCTTGCCGGCGGCCCCTGCCCGTACTGCGGCGAGTATCACGATCCCTCCACCCTCTCCGGCTGGTGGACCGAGCTCGTGCATCACATCCTTTACATCCTCAACCGGATCTTCCTGTGGTGGTCCCCCATCGCGAAATAAGACCCTGTTTTCTCCGGCCCCCGTCGCTTGCGGCGGGGGCTTCCCCTTGCAATCCGTGACAAAACGTGATATACTGTTGTCACCAATACTGCGGAGGAAACTATGGATATTACCAAGACCCTGTCCGCGGAGCTCGGCGTCCGCGAACAATACGTTGCCAATATTATCAGCCTTCTGGACGAGGGCTGCACGGTCCCCTTTATTGCCCGCTACCGCAAGGAAATGCACGGCACCACGGACGACCAGACCATCCGCCTGCTGGAGGAGCGCCTGGCCTATCTCAGGAACCTTGAGCAGAAAAAGGCGGACGTGACCGCCTCCATCACCGAGCAGGGGCACATGACGCCGGAGCTGCTTTCCGCCATCGACGCCGCCGAAACGCTGGCAGCGCTGGAGGATATTTACCTGCCCTACCGCCCGAAGCGCCGTACCCGCGCCACGATCGCCAAGGAGCGCGGCCTGCAGGGGCTGGCGGACGCGCTTCTGCGGCAGGATCTGACGGACGCGGCGCTGGACGCGCTTGCGGCCTCCTTCGTGAACGCCGAAAAGGAGGTCCCGGATCTTGCTGCCGCCTATGCCGGCGCGTGCGATATCATCGCCGAGGCGGTCTCCGATTCCCCGGCGGTCCGCAAGGACCTGAAGGCGGATATCGCCAAAACCGGGCGCGTCGGCTCCGCCGCGAAAACGGAGGAGGATACCGTCTATTCCATGTATTACGATTACAGCGAGCCGTTCTCGAAGATCCCGGCGCACCGCATCCTTGCCATCAACCGCGGGGAAAAGGAAAACGTGCTGAAGGTCTCGCTGGACGCGGACCGCGAAACGGAGCTGGACCTGATCCGCCGCCGCTACGTGCGCGGCAGGGGAGAGGCCTCCCGCCTTGTGGACGCCGCCTGCGTGGACGGCTACGACCGGCTGCTGTTCCCGAGCCTTGAGCGCGAATCCCGCGGCGAGCTGACCGAAATGGCGGAAAAGCAGGCCATCAAAATGTTCGGGCAGAACCTGAAGCCCCTGCTTATGACCCCGCCCGTGAAGGGCAAGGTCGTGCTGGCGGTGGACCCTGCCTACCGCACCGGCTGCAAGCTGGCGGTCGTGGACGCGAACGGCAAGGTGCTTGATACCGGCGTCATCTATCCCACCCCGCCGCAGAACAAAAAGGAGGAGAGCGCCGCGAAGGTGCGCGCCCTGATCTCCCGCTGGGGCGTGAACTGCATTTCCATCGGCAACGGCACCGCGTCCAAGGAGGCCGAGCTCTTTATTGCGGAGACCATCCGGCCCTACGGCGGCGCTGTGACCTACGCCATCGTCAACGAAGCCGGCGCGTCGGTCTATTCCGCCTCCAAGCTCGGCGCGGCGGAGTTCCCGCAGTTCGACGTATCCATCCGCAGCGCGGTCTCCATTGCGCGGCGGCTGCAGGACCCGCTCTCGGAGCTGGTCAAGATCGATCCCAAATCCATCGGCGTGGGGCAGTACCAGCACGATCTGCCGCAAAATGAGCTTTCCGCCTCCCTCAAAAACGTGGTGGAGGACTGCGTCAACGCGGTCGGCGTGGACCTGAACACCGCCTCGCCCTCCATCCTGCAATACGTGTCCGGCGTGTCCTCGTCTGTCTCGCAGAACATCGTCGCTTACCGGGACGAGCACGGCGCGTTTGCCACCCGCATGGACCTCAAAAAGGTCAAGGGACTCGGTCCCAAGGCGTTTGAGCAGTGCGCGGGCTTCCTGCGCATCCCCGGCGGGCGTGAGATCTTCGATAACACGGGCGTGCACCCGGAATCCTACGACGCCGCCGAGCGGCTGCTGCGTCTGGTCGGCGTGAACAAGAAGGACGTCGGCGCGGGCCTGCCGGACCTGCCGAAGCAGGTCTCGGTCCTCGGGCGCGAAAAGGTTGCCGCCGCCGTGGGCGTCGGCGTGCCCACGCTGGACGATATCGTGCGGGAGCTCACAAAGCCCGGGCGCGATATCCGCGACAGCCTGCCGAAGCCCATTCTGCGCGCGGACGTGCTGTCCATGGAGGATCTGGTCCCCGGCATGACGCTGAAGGGCACGGTGCGCAACGTGATCGACTTCGGCGCGTTCGTGGATATCGGCGTGCATCAGGATGGGCTGGTCCACGTCTCCGAAATGTCGGAGCGCTATATCAAACACCCCGGCGAGGTCGTCAAGGTCGGGGACGTCGTCAGCGTGCGCGTCCTGTCGGTCGACCTCAAGAAAAAACGCATCTCCCTGACGATGCGTAAGATCTGAGCATAATCCCCGCGAAATATAAACAGAAACGGACGGATCACAATGCAAAACGAAAACAAATTCTTCCCGGAGATCCAAGGTCGCTTCGGCTTCGGGCTCATGCGCCTGCCGATGAACGGCGAGGACGTGGACGAGGCGCAGGTAATGCGCATGGCCGACCGCCTGATGGCGGCGGGCTTCAACTATTTTGATACCGCGCACGGCTATATTTCTGGCAAAAGCGAAACAGCCTTCCGCGAGGCGGTCGCAAAGCGCTATCCCCGCGACGCCTATCAGATCACCGACAAGCTCTCCGGCGGGTTCTTTAAGACCGAGGCGGATATCCTGCCGCTGTTCGAGGCGCAGTTGGAGGCCACCGGCGTCGAATACTTCGATTTTTATCTGATGCATGCCCTGAGTGCGGATAATTTGCAGCACTTTATCGACTGCAACGCCTTCGGGACCGCGTTCGAGCTGAAAAAGCAGGGCAGGGTCCGCCACGTCGGCTTCTCCTTTCACGATACTGCCGAGGTGCTGGACCGCATCCTGACCGAATTCCCGGACTTTGAGGCGGTGCAGCTCCAGCTCAACTACCTCGACTGGGAGGATGAAAACGTCCAGAGCCGTAAGTGCTACGAGGTCTGCGTGAAGCACAAGAAGCCCGTGATCGTGATGGAGCCGGTCAAGGGCGGCAGCCTTGTGCACATGATCCCGGCGGCGGAGGCGGCTCTCGACCGTCTGCGCGCGGAAACGGACGGCGGCAACTCCAACGCCGGTTATGCGCTGCGCTACGTATTGGGTCTCGAAAACGTGATGATGGTCATCTCCGGTATGAGCGACCTTGCCCAGATGGACGACAATCTCTCCGTCGTATCCGATTTCCTGCCGCTCAGCGACCGGGAGCGCGCGGCGCTGGGGGAGGTCGTTGCGGCGTTTGACGCGCTGGATCTGATCCGCTGCACGGCCTGCCGCTACTGTACGGACGGCTGCCCGATGGAAATCAAGATCCCCGATCTCTTTTCGCAGTATAACCGCAAGCTGAAATTCGACTCCCCGTGGGCAAAGCGCCGTTACGACGAGCTCACCGCCGACGGCCACGCGCCCGCCGACTGCCTCGCCTGCGGGCAGTGTGAGGGCGTCTGCCCGCAGCACCTGCCTGTTATCGGGCTGCTGCAGAAGTGCGCGGAAACCTTCCGGTAATACAAAAAGACAAAAACCCCGCACGCAAACGCGTGCGGGGTCCTTTCAGTCAGCCAATATCCGGGAATCACAGTAAACGTAACGGTGCATGTGTGCGCGGTCTGGACCGAATCGATAAAAAAGCAAGGCGTCTGTCCGGGGACGCTCCACATAAAATCCGTAAGGAAATGATATTCGCGCTGACGAAAAGGCGGTCAGTCCTCGATCAGGTCCACGGTCCAGTTCAGCGCCTGCAGGGCGTTGTCCGTGGTGCGGATCTCCTTCGAGATCGCGTCGGCCTGCTTTTGCAGGGCGGGCACGTCCACGGCGGGCAGCAGGCGGATCTCGCTGCCGCGCACCCGCTGATAGACGTTCGAGGCGGCGCGGATCAGGCTGCGGTAAGCGTCCGCCTTCTTTTTCAGCGCGTCGCGCTTTGCGATCAGGGCGGTCAGGCTCTGCCCGTTTGCGTCCGTCACGGCGCAGTTCGTGCGGTTGACGGCCTCCATCAGATACGCAAGACGGTCGATCGCGCCGTCCAGCTCCCGCAGCAGGGCCTTCGGGTCCTCGGCGGGCGTTTCGCCCTCCTGCGTCTGGGCGTTATCGTATAACCGCTGCCCGAGCTGTTCGATCTTCACGTTCAGGTCGGCGCGCTCCTGCAGGGCTTCGGCAAGCTTCATGATTTCTTCCTCCCAACTTGGTTTTTCGCGTCTATTGTACCCGAAGCCGTCCCAAAAGTCAAGTCTCCGCTTCGTTTCAGCGGGAAGGGGACCGATTTTTGCGGAAAATCACGGTTTGCCTGTTGCTTTTTTTCGTTGGATACGATACAATAAAAAGAAAGGAGCGCGGTGTCTATGCAGCAGAAATTCACAGTCAAGAATATGGCGATCATTTCGGCGTTCGTGCTGGGCGTCTTTCTGATCATCTATTACTGGTCGTCCATCGCTGCGGGCATCGGCGTCATTCTCAGCGCCTTCGGGCCGCTGCTGATCGGCGGGGTCCTGGCGTACCTTGTCAATATCCTGATGCGGTTCTATGAGCGGCATTATTTCGTCAAGCACTGCAAAAGGTTCGGCAACGTCACCCGCAGGCCAGTCTGCCTCGTCGGCGCCATCATCACGATCCTCGGCGTGTTCGGGCTTGTGATCGGCCTCGTGATCCCGCAGTTCGTGGAATGCGTGACCATGATCGTGAACAAGATCCCGGTCGTGGCGCAGGACCTGCTGAAGAACGAGCGGCTGCAGAAGCTGATCCCCGCCGCGTGGCAGGAGTGGATCACGGACTACCAGACGAAGCTGCAGACGCTCGACTGGGAGGAGATCCTGTCCAAGGTCGTGGATTTCCTGAAATCGGGCTTCTCGCAGCATCTCAGCACCATCACGGGCGTGGTCAGCTCCACGGTCTCTGCCGTGTGGTCGGGCATTCTGGGCATTATTTTCGCGGTGTTTTATCTCGCGCGGCGCGACCATCTGCTCGCGCTCGGGTCCCGCCTGATGGACGCGATCCCGAAGCCGAAGGTCCGCGAAAAGCTGGAGCATTACGGGCGGCTGTTCAACGCCACCTTTCATAAATATATCGTGGCGGAGATCCTCTCCGCGCTGGTGCAGGGCGTGCTTTGCTATATCGGCATGACGATCCTACAGCTCCCGAACGCGGGTATGATCGCCGCGCTTGTGGGCGTCATGGCGCCCATCCCCGCCATCGGCGCCACGGTGGCCACGGTGTTCGGCACCGTGATCATGCTGGCGTATTCGCCCGTCAAGGCGCTGATCTTCTTCGTCATGCTCATGGCGATCTATCTGTTCCACGGCAACGTCACTTATCCGAAGCTGGTCGGCAAGAAGGTCGGCACCCCGAGCCTCGTGGTGCTCATCGCCCTTACCCTCGGCGGCGCGATCTTCGGACTGTTCGGCATGATGCTCGGCATCCCGCTGATGAGCGCGCTGTATCAGGAACTCAAAGCGTGGCTGGACGCGCGCGACGCAAAAAAGGCGGCGGCTGTCCCTGCGGAGAGCGCGCCGTCCGAAGCCGACCCTGCGGCGGAAGAGGGAGCCCCTTCCGCCGAATAAGCTCACGCCGCAAGGCGTTTAATGACCAAGAGTGTCGCCGCGATCACGGACGCGCCGATCCCTGCGCCGAGGTCTTCCTGAAGCTTCTTCATGTGTTGCGCCTCCCTTCCTTCGGACGTACCCGGTTTCCCGTGTCTCTGTCCATATGATAGTCCGGTAAACGCAAGTGAAACGCACCTGCGGCGCACAATTTGTTGAAAAAACCGAAAGGATGGAAAATATATGAAACTGCAAACCAAACGTGTTTTCGCGGCGCTTTGCGCCCTGACCCTGCTCTTCACGCTGTTCGCCTTTGTCGGCTGCGGCAAAACGGAGGGAGACGGCGCGGGTGAAAGCGCCGAGGCGGTCTCCGTGCCGGACGAGTCGACGGCGGCGGATCAGGTCAAGGCCACGCTGGAGGCCTACTGTGAAGGCGTCAGCGAGGGCGACCGCAACAAGCTCAAGCCGGGGCTGCCCCCCGCCGTGCCGCTTTCGATGGGCAGGGACTACGACGATATGCTCAAGGAGCTGCTCACCCTCGAACAGGAAAAGGTGGAAGAGATTGCCGGCAAGGGCGGCAAAATGAGCTGCGTCGTGAATCAGGTTACGGAAGTCGTTGAGGACGACTTTGCGATGAACAAGCAGAGCGTGGAGGAGCTCTACGGGCTGACCGGCATCACCGCGATGTATGAGGCGGAGATCGAGCGCGTGTATACGGACGCTTCGGGCAAGGAGGTCCGCCGCTCGTCTGAGGTCCCTCTGGTCTGCTATACGCCCGGCGGCTGGTACGTCTTTATGGATTGATCGGCGCGGGCAAGCCTGTTCCGAATAAAGAAAACGGAGGTGCAGCCAGATGGCGAAAATATGTACGAACTGCGGCAGCGTGATGGACGATCACGTGCAGATCTGCCTGAACTGCGGCGTATCCGATTTCCGTCCCGCCGGGGCGGAGGAAAAAACGCCGTCGCCGGACGCCGCCTTCCGTCTGCCCACGCAGACGGATTATAACACCGTTCCCCCTGTCGCAGAGGCGCAGCCTGCCGGCTGGCAGAACCCGCCTCAGCCGCAGCAGAACCCTTACGGTTACAGCCAGCCCGCCGGTCCGTATGCCCCTGTGAATTACGGTCCGGTCGCCCCTGCCGTGCAGGCGCCTGTCGGCACAAAGAAAAAGAGCAGCGGCAAGATCATCCTGATCGTTGTGATCGCGCTGGTCGTTGTGATCGGCGCCGTGGTCGCCGTTATTGTGATCTCCGGGGCGGGGTCCGATGGCTCTTCCGCACTGCCTTCTCCCGATTCTTCCTCCCCCGAAGCGCCGATCGCGGCGTTTTGCAAGAGCATGGAGACCGGGCAGGCGAGCTATACGCTGAGTTACCTGCCGAACGTCTATTCGGCGGACAAAAGTGATTTAGAGGACGTCAAGGAAAATCTCAGGAATTCGATTTCCTCGATCTGGACGAGCGCCCGGACCTTATACGGAGGCGGCTTCAAGGTCAGCTACAAGATCGTTTCCAGCCGGTCGGTCGTCGGCGACGATCTTGACGAATACAAAGAAATGCTGCCGAACGTCACCGAGGCCCGCGAGCTTGACGTCAAGGTCATCATCACGGATGCCGACGGCGAGACCGACGAATATGATCAGGAGACGTTCGTCGTGATCAAACAGGGAGGTCGCTGGACCTCACTGTTCTGAGCATAGAAAAACAAATAACCGGAAGGATCCGCGCCTTCCGGTTTTTTTCTGCTTATTTCTCCACGTTGAAGATCTTTTGTCGGCGCGCCTGAAATTCGGCTTCGTCGATCACGCCGTCCTGCTTCAGGTCCTGCAGCATTTTCAGCTTGCCAAGCATCTCGTTCGTCACCACGACCGGCGGCTCGCCGGGCTGCGGCGTCGGCGGCGTGAACGCGGCAGGGGCTGCCGACGCTGTCGTCTCGGGCGTTTCCGGCGCGGTTTGCGGGGGAACTTGCCGCACAGGTCCCGCGGTTTGCGGGGACGCTGCCGACATACCTGCGGCTTGCGGCATCGACGCGGGCCGATCCGCGCGGCGCGGAACGTGCGTGAAGGCCTCCGGGTCCTGCGGAACCCATTCCTCGGTTGTGCTGCCGTCCGGATGAATGACGGTCTGTTTGACGTACCCCTCCGGCGTCACGCGCGGCGCTGCGCTGCGCGGAACGTGCATGAAAGCCTCCGGGTCCTGCGGGACCCATTCCTCGGTTGTGCTGCCGTCCGGATGGATCACAGTCTGCTTCACATAGCCCTCCGCCGGGATGCGCTTTCCTTCGTGGCTTTTGATCTCCTCGATCGTCGCCTGTACGTGGAAGCTCAGCCACAGCCCCGTGAACAGGAGATATACCGTATTGATAAACGTGCCGATGAAATTCATTGCGCCGATTTTCGGGGAGAAGACCGGAAGTGCATAGTAGACCTCATGATAGATCGGCGCTGCGGCGATCGCGGACGCGAGTCCGAGAACGAAGGGCAGGGGACCGAACAGGGAGACGATCCGCTTCACGCGCAGGTTCTCAGTCCGCAGGGAGATGATGCAGAGGAGGAAGAGCAGCAGGGTCACGCCTGCGATCGGTCGTGCCAGCGTTGCGTAGAGGCCGATCTGCCAAATGGAAGAAAACAGGAAAACGCTGTTGACCAAAGAAAGGCCCGCCGGGAAGAGCAGCAGCCAGGGGATCAGCTTTTCCCGCTTCGGGGGCAGGCAGCCGACCGCGAAAAGGAGCTGCACGACGGCGACGCTGAGAATCGTCGGGACTTTTGCGCGGAACGCACTGAACAGGGACGGCGTTTCCTCGAAGATCGCCCAGCCCACCGGGATCAGCGCCGTGACCGCCGCAAGGACCGCGAACACGGTCGCCGTTTTTTGATGCTTCATGAACCTCACTCCTTTTCGGAAATTGTATCACATTTCCCGCCGATTTGCAAGACGGGCAAAAAAAAGAGCCTTGCGGCTCTTTTCTGTTTTTTGAGGAAGCGCCGTGTACGGCGGCTTCGGTCGCCCGGGCTGAAAACGGCGCAGCGGCGAACGGAAGCGTTCTGCTCCCGCTGAAAGCTCCATCCTTTTGATCCGATCCGTGTTCGGGAGGTTCGGCGATCGCGCCTGCGGCAATGCGGCGGCGCGCCCCGTCGTTTTAACTCCCGGTTGCCCGTATGCCTTGTCCTCTTCACGGGGGGCGCGTCGGCATACGTAAAGCCCTGAGCGACGCGGATCTTTTCGTTTACATTCAGCGGCTGTGGCAGGCGTCAGCTTTCCGAAAAGCGTTGGCTGCCGCGTTTTTCGGCCTTGGGGTACGTTGGGTCTTTAGCCGCGCTTGCGGTTTTTTCTGCGAATGCTCTTCACCGCGCGCGTCATGCCTGCGCCGGCTTCGGGACGCATAACGGACAGCCCCGAGAACGCGCGGATCACTTCTTCCTCGGTTTCCTCCGCGCAGCGGGCGTATTCCACCATGATCACGGTGCGGATCGCGTGCAGGGCCTGCTCGTCCAGCTTTTCGGTGATCTCGTCCGGGATCCCGGCGATCTGCGCCTTTTCGTTGCCGCGCGGCATTCTGCCGGCGTTGAAGCGCTTGATCAGCTCTCTGGGATAGGCCTCGGAATTGCGCAGAAAATCGCGGGACGCGTCGTTGTTGTCATAGAAATACAGCAGCGACATATAGGTGTTCCAGCTCATCAGACGCTTCTCGCATTCGATTGCGGAGTAGGTCTGTCTGGAGATGCCGAGGATCGGCGCCAGCTCGCCCTGGGAAATGCCGACCTTCGCACGCAGCGGCTGAAGCATGGGGGTCAGAGCAAGGATCAGCTGATTTTGCGTGTCTTTAGACACAATGAAGTCTGACATGTGATGTTTCTCCTTTCCAATCCAAAAACGGTGACGGGATCCGGGCTTCTGAAAATCCTGATACCGCTATTATCGTTATTGTACCGAATTGTTTGAAATTTGTCAATCTTTTTTTTATACAACGAAAAACCCTTCCTGTTACATAAAACTCGTGTTCAGATTTGACAAAAGAAAACAATTCTATGATCGACGTCGGTTTTTGTCGCAAAGAAATCCCGACGAAATCATCTTATCATGCAATTATTTTATGAATAATTGAAATTACAAATTGTGAATAATATGTAAATTTTTCAAAAAAGAGCGCCCGTGGGCGCTCTTCGTGGTATTGTGGGGACAAATCAGCCGTCCTGGAAGGTCACGGTGAGGTCCTTCAGGACCTTGCCCTTGTCCATCGGCTGCCATTTGTCGCCGAGCGTCAGGGATTCTTCCGCCGCATGGATCGTGATATTCTTCAGGTTTTTACAATAGAAGAACGCGTAATCGCCGATCTCGCGGATGTTCTCGCCGATCGTCAGCTCGGTCAGATTCTCGTTATAGGAGAACGCGTCCTTGCCGATCGTCTCAATGGCGGCGGGCATGGTGAAGTTGTGCAGGGAGGAGCAGCGGTGGAAGGCTTTTTCGCCGATCACGCGGATCGTATCCGGGAAGGAGACGATATCCACGTAATAGCATTTATAAAACGCCTTGTCGTTCACTCTCTCCACGCCATCGGGGATTTCGTAAGTGACGTAAATGTCGTTGCCGTCCGCGTCCTTCTGCGCCATACCGAAACGGTCGAAGGTGATCCCGCGCCCGCAGGGGTAGTAGTACAGGGTCTTGCCGTCTGCGGAGAACAGCACGCCGTCCACGGCCTTGAAGGTCTCGTTGCCCTCGGCGACCTCAAACGCGGCAAGGTGCTGGTTGTTGGTCATGGACCATGTCCCGATCTCACGCACGTTTTTGCCGAGGGTGATCTTGGTCAGGCTGTCCGCGTTGCTCACGCCGAAGTCCTCGATCACGGTTACGGGCTTGTTTTCGATCGTGTCCGGGATCCGCAGCTCCGTCACGGTGGTCTTGTCGGTGTAGCCTGTGATATGGATTTCTCCGTCCACCTCGATATAGTTCATGTTATCCTGCTTTTCCTGCAGAATGGAAAGGTTCTCGATTGCCTTGCACGCGCCGAGGCTCAAAAGCAGAGCGGCGAGCAGCAAAAGGGAAAGCAGCTTCTTTTTCATTGCGCCGCCACCTCCGTTTCCTTGGCAGCCGCTTCTCTGGCGGCGATCTCCGCCACGCATTTCGCGTGCTTTTCCTTGGTCAGATCGTACCAGATATAGGGGATCGTGCACAGCGTCAGACCGACCACGCCGAGGATGATATAGATCCGCATCGCCTGACCGAAGATCACGTTGTCGAACAGCACGTCCCAGTCGGAGGTCAGGCCAACGCTCTTCAGCAGGGCGGGCGCCACAAGCCCCAGCGCGGTGGAAATGGGCGTGGTGAACCAGGTGAAGATCCCCACCATGTTGTCGGCGCGTTCGCCGGTCTTCCATTGATGGTAGTCCAACGCGTCGGCGTTGAGTCCGTCCGTCAGCGTGCCGCAACCGGCGGAAATACCGGAGCGCAGGAAGATGAAGAACAGCAGAATCGGCACCGAGTACTGCTGGAAGTAAACGCCCAGCAGATAGCCCGCGGTCACGGCGATCCACAGCGCGCGCATGAACAGGATCACGGTCCGCTTCTCGTATTTCTTGATCAGGAAGGGGATCGCGATATTGCCCAGCGACGAGGTGATGCCCGCGATGGAGGCGATGCCCACGACCCATTCGATCCGGATGGAGTAGATCAGCGTGTAGTTGATCACGCCGTCCGCGATGGCGTTCCAAAGCCCGAATACCGCGGAGATGTTGATGATCCAGAAGTACTTGTTTTTCAGCAGGCTTCTTGCCGCCTTGCCGAATTCGACCTTCGGGGCGTTTTCCTCCGTGGTATTCGAGGCGACGCGCTCCTTGACGCCGGAGATGAAGAACGCCATGCCGAAGGAGAACACGCAGAGGATCGGGACAAAGAGGCGGTAGGACCGGATATCCAGATAGCCGCCGGTCGCGCGGATCATGATCGGGAACACGATGCGGAAAATGGACCGCAGCGCCCCGAGGAAGATCGCGCCGATGGAGTGATATTTCTGCCGCTCCTGGGAGTTCGGCGTGATCAGCGCCACGATCGCCTTGGGGTTATCGTAGTAGATCGCGGAGAAGCGGGTCCTGAGGGTGAACAGGAAGTGCAGGATCACGAGCTTAGTGGTATACTCCAGCGTGGTCGGCACGAAGGGGATGATGCAGGTGATAATGGAGATCGGAATGCCGTAGAACATCAAAAACGGCTTATACCGGCCGTACTTGCGGCAGAGCTTATACCGCAGGAACCAGTTGACCGGACCACCGACGCCCGTGATGACCAGAATGTTCGCCACGATCTGCGGCAGCCCCTTGATGATGCCCTCAAAGGGCTTCGAGGGGATGAAATAGCAGCCCAGTCCCGCGAAGAAGCAGACCGCGTAGGCGATGATCGCCTTTTTCGTGCGGGCGCGGTCCAGATGGCCGAGGTTCTCGAAAATGGTCATCGAGATCGACTCGATATACAGCGTCAGGTATTTCACCGCCAGCGCGATGAAGGTGATGATGGTGAAGTCCATCATTTTGATCTCAAAGATGGAGCCGCACAGATACCCCGCTGTGAAGGAGACGGTATCGTTGCAGATGAAGGTAAAGCCGCACACGCCCATGATACCGAGGCAATAGAAGAGGAATTCCTTCATGCTCGTGTATTCGCCCGGGCGCGGGGTATGCCAGTTGTCCTTGACAAGCGTGACCAACGCTGCCGCCTTATCGGTCAGCTTGCCCTTGGGTTTGTCTTTTGCCATGACCGGTTTACTCCTTTACTCTGTGCCGTAAAACGGCGGAATGGGAAGGCGTCAGTTGCTGGAATGCGGCATGCGGCTGTAAAGCGCTGCCGCCGTGTTGCTGATGGGCATGGTCTGCAGCATGATGTGCCCGGGGCCCGTGACCACGGTGTTGAACAGGCCTTCGCCGCCGAACAGCACGTTCTTCACGCCCTTCACGGTTTCGGCGGTCAGGCTGCAGGTCGCGTCCATCGCCGCAAGGTAGCCGGTATCGATGATCTTCTTTTGACCGGGCAGCAGGTCGTATTCCACGATCGCGCCGTCGATCTCCAGAAACACCAGTCCCTGACCGGAAAAGCGCTGCATCAGAAAGCCCTCGCCGCCGAAGAAGCCGCCGCGTCCCTTTTGGAAGTGGACGGAAACCTCCACGTTGCCGTAGGAGGCGAGGAAGGCGCCCTTCTGCGCGATGATGGGCTTGTTGGGCGTGACCTCCACGGCGCGGATGGAGCCGGGGAAGGAGGACGCGAACGCGATCTCGCCGGGTCTCTGCGCGACGTAGCGGTTCTGGAACATCTTTTCCCCGGTGAACATTCTGCCGAACATCTTGCCGATGCCGCCGCCTTCGGTCTTCATGGTGATCCCGTCGTCCATCCAGGACATGGAGCCGCCCTCGCACATCATTTCATCGCCCGCGTTCAGCCTGCAGACGACCACAGGGAGATTGCCGCCTAAAATTTCATATTGCATAAAAAATCCTTCTTTCCATCGATTTTTTTTGGGATACCTACAGTATATCATAGGATGATGGCAGAATCAAGAGAAAGTTCCCATCCCGGCGGGGCAGAAATTCCTCGTGCTGACCGGGGCGCAACCGGTTCCGTTTTGCGTATTTTTTTGCGCGCCTGCTTGCGGCGCCCGTTTTTTTGTGATATGATAACGGCGGTGATGCTTATGCGTATCAAACGAATCCGACTTGCGGCCTTTGTGACGGCGCTGTGTCTGCTGCCGCCGCTTATTTCCGGCTGCGCCGGGCCTGTCGTCGCCCCTGCCGAAGTGCCCGAAGCGCCCTCCGCGGGAATGGCAGCCCCTGTCACTGACCCCACGGTCACGACGGCGGACGCGCTTCCCACCGGCGGCGACGTGCCCGCGGCGGCCCCCGCCGGGGCGGATACCGGGATCGTGGAAACGGAGGAGCTGCTGGATATCAGCGGCGCCGCGCCGACCGCCGCCTATGCGGTGCTGTTCCAGATGGCGATCAAGCCCGAAAAATACGCCGGGAAAACCCTGCGCGTGAAAGGGCTGTATAAGTCTTATTACGACGTCGAGCGGGATATCCAGTATATGATCATCCTGTGCAGCGACGAGACCATGTGCTGCGCGCAGGGGATCTATCTTGTCATGGACGCGCCCCCGCCGCCGGAGCAACTGCCGCCCGACGGCTCGATCGTGACAGCCGAGGGGCTGGTGGAACCCTATACGATGGAGGACGGCACACCCTCCTGCCGCCTGATCCACACCGAGCTGCTGGAGGTCCTTCCTGCGGCGTGAATCACACCTGTAAAGAGAAAGCGCTCCCGATTTTTTCGGAAGCGCTTTTTTTATCGGGAGCTGCCGGTCACGGCTGATAGCGGCCGGGGCCGCCATAGCCCTCGGGGCGATCCGGCTGGGGCTGCTGTCCCGGCGCGGGGTAGTAGGGCTGCTCGCTCCAGTCGCGCGGCTGTGCGCCGCCCATACCGGGCGCAGGCGTCGTCGGGGCGGGGTAGCGGTTGCCTGCAAGGCCGCCGTTCGGCTGCTGCGTGGGTGCGGGCGGGACGAATCCGGCAAGCGGACGCGCGGGGGGCGTTTGCGGCTGCGGCACGGGCTGCGGCTGGGGCGTGGGGGCGACGGGGCGCTGCGGTTCCGCATGGGGCTGCGGTACGGGCCCGGGCGCGGGGGCTGCCTGCGGCTGCGGTGCGAAGGTAATCGGCACGAAACGTTCAAAACGATACAGGAAGGGCTCCACCCGCGGGAAGCCGAGGATCGCCTGTCCGCTCCGCAGACCGGAAAGATCCCAGTCCTCGATCACGCTGCCCTCGCGCTGCCGTTCCGCCATGCCTGCCTTTGGACCGGGCACGGTATAGCGCTCCAGCTTCAGGTTGCCGCCGAACAGGGACTTCGCCCAGTTGCGGGTTGCCGCGTCTGTGGTGCGGTACAAAAAGCGGGTGTCAAAGCCGTCCAGCAGGGCAAGCGCACTGTCCTCGCCGTAAATGCGGGTCAGCGCCGTCACGCTGCGCAGGGCGGCAATGATCTTCAGCCCGTTATCGCCGCCGAAATACAGGGCGTCGGACAGCTCCGGGATCACGGGGAGCGCCTCCAGCCCGTCGAGGAACAGATAGACGCTGCCGTCCTTTTTGGCGGAAAGCTGCGCGATCAGCGCCAGACGCAGCAGCAGGGCGGTCCGTTTTTCGGAGGAGCGCCCCGGCACGTAGGTGAGAAAGATCTTCTTGCCGCCGCGGTTTTCCATGGGCTCGCGCATCGAAAGGGTGCCCGTTTCCGCAAAGTTCCCGGCCAGCAGCTCGCGCACGGTCCGCTGCAGGGTCAGCAGGGCGCGGGCTTCCCCGGGCCCGGCGATCGCTTTGCCGAGGCTCCTCAAATCCTCGTGCTCGGCAAGCATCGTCTGCAGGGCTTCTGGGGTCAGCTCACGGATAAAGTCCGCAAACCCGGCGTTCGTGCGCTCCGGCGGCAGATGCCCGCGGATATAGCACAGCAGGCAGGCCGAAAACAGGTCCGCCGCGGACTCGGCGGGACCGCGTCGGTCGCCGAAGACCGCCTTTGCCAGCCTCTCCACGCTTTCCGGCAGGCGCGCGCCGTACTCCACCTCGTTAAACAGGTTCCAGTAATCGTCGCCGTCGTCGCCGGTCGCGTCCTCGCCGTCGGAAAGCACCACGTCGCCTTTTTCATAAAACGCGCTGCGGTAAACGCCGTTCAGATCGAAAAAGACCATGACGTCCTTCTTGGTGAAACGGGTCAGCAGCTTCTGCGCGATCAGCATCACGGTGTTGGTCTTGCCGGTACCGCTGCAGCCGAGCAGCAGCAGGTGGCGGCGCAGCATTTCCTCCATCAGCGGGATCGGGAAGGCCTTCCCCGCGCCGTCGGTGCCGTTCAGCAGCAGGGGATCCTCCTCATGGCGGGAAAACTGTTTGACCGGGACGTCCCTTCTCAGGGAGGTACCGAAAATGACGTTGGATTCTTGACTCATACGTAAGGCTCCTTTCCGTTTTTAGGACAGCGGATCCGCGTCCTGCGGCGCTGCCGTCGGTTT
>CACZGD010000027.1 GCA_902780565.1 Oscillospiraceae bacterium | reverse complement strand
AGCCGGAAGACCGGATGCACGACCAGATACCGCGCGCCGAGCACGGCGGCGGCGCGGATGGAGCGCACGGCGTAGTCATAATTGTCCGCTTCGGCGGGGGCGTGGGCGTGGGTATAGGGCACGCCGACAGCGTCCGCCCGTTCACGCAGGCCCCTTGCCCAGTCGAGGTACCCGTCGGACAGGAAGGGCGAGCCCTCGAACACCCAGTAGTCGAAGCCCATGTCGATCCCCTCATACCCAAGGGAAGCCAGCCGTTCCAGCGCCGTTTCGGCGGGGTAGCCGTCCTCGAACACGTCCGTGGTGGTCACAATGCGCGGGACCATGGGGATCACGGCGGTGCCCTCGAACGATTTATATTCATGCTTCACGCCCAGCTCCTCGACCCAGGCGCGGGTCTCGAAGGTGCGCAGGTTCCCGTTTGTGTTCTCATACACCCAGGTGGGCGTGGGCCACAGGCAGACCTCGGGCGCGACGGCCTCATAGAAATTACGGCCCACGCCGCCCTGCCCGTGATGGGACATTTTGCAGTAGTCGCATTTCAGCTCGCCGGTATCGCCGTATGTATCCACCACGTAGTTCCCGGCGTTCTCCTCCGCGTCGCCGGTGAACATCACGCGCGTGCCGCCGAGGTCCATGCGCATGATCGTGGAGCCCTCGTTGCAGGTACGCCACGCGGGATTGAAGGTATAAAACACCGTGAACGCCGCGTCGCCAACGCGCAGCACCTCGCCCTCGCGCAGCGCCTCGACCTTATCCGCGAAGGCGGGCTTCAGGCGGTTGAATTCCGAGATCACCATCACGGCCCACTCGTCGTAGCCTTCATAGAACGACGGCTCGGGGAAATTGACGTAGACCTTGTCGAAGGAGACCTCGTGCGCGTGGTGCTCCGCAACCTCCAAAAAGACCTCGCAGTGGTCGTCGTGCGCGTGGGAAAGGAACCAGGCGTCGATATGCGGCTTTGCCTGCCCGGTGACCTTTTTGAGATACTCGAGGAAATACGGCGTTTCGCTCCGGTAGCCGCCGTCGATGACGATGACCCTGCCGTCCGCCGTCGTGATGATGAAGCTGTCCCCGATCGTATCGGTCACGGATTTCAGCATGTGGATTGCGTTTTGCATATACGTACTTTTCACTCCTTCTTTTCGGACGCGGAACCACTGCAGCAGCTGCTCCCAAAGCGATTTGATCCGGTCGAACAGCGCCCGGACCGAATCGACGAACGAGACCGTCCGCTCCGCTTCGGCGGACCGGACCGCGGTCGGGGCGGCGGACGGCGGCGCGGCAAGCGCAGGCGCGGCTGCCGTGAAGAGCAGAACGACCGTCATAAGGATACTGAGAATCGTTTTTTTCATAAGAGAAGCCTCCTTTTTACGGTTTCCGCGCGCGCCGGATCGCGAGCGCCTGCCCGGGCGCGACGTCCAGCCGGATCTTCCCGTCCTTCACCGTCGCCTGCCCGCAGGGGACGCTGCCCCCGGCGGTGAGCGCAAACACATCCGCTGCCGTGAACGCCGCGTCGGGGATCGCCCATTCGCCGGACTTTCCGTTCTCGGAATAGGCGATGAACAGCTCGTTCGCGTCGTCCGTCGGCAGCAGCACGTCGCCGCCGTCCTTGAGCACGGCGCCGTTTTTTGTAATGCGCCCCGTTTTTCCGTCGCTGACGACGCCGCCGGAGAAGCGCACGGTGTGCTCCCCCTCGCGCGTTTCGACCGACAGCCGGTCAAAGCGGTTCAGATACATATACGGGACCTGCAGCGTGCAGAACTGCCGCAGGAATTCGCCCGCCCAGTCCGCGGGCGAGACCCCGTGTGTCCTCCAGATATCCTCGCCGTGCATCGCGCCGTAAAACACGCGCAGCAGCGCCGGGTCCGTCAGGTGTCCGCTGTAAACGGACGGCGGGATCGCCATGCAGTCGGCAAGGCTCATGCCGCTGGTCCACCACGTGGCGGGGATGCGCCCGAGCGTGCGGATGGGGACCGTCTCCCACGGGACCTCGGTCATGTCCTCCCCCAGCGTCTGATAGAGCTTTCGGATCGGATGCGTGGGGGATTCGTTGCGCAGCGGCGCCTCACGATACGTATATTCGCTCGTCACGTCGATCCCCTTCGCCGCGATATAGTCGAGCATACTGTTCCGCGCCGCGTCCTGCGCCGCCGCGTCCGTGCGCGGGTTCAGGTTCTCCGCAAGGCAGAAGTTATCGAGATGCACGGTACCGGCTTCCCGCACGGGCACCGCCTCGCAGAAGCGGTCGAACAGCTTTTGGAACAGGCCGCTGTCCCAAAACTGGCGATAGGAGGTTTTATAGCCGTCGCGCCCGTTGAAGATCTCGATGGGGGTGGGCTTTCCCTCCCTGTCGTTCACCACGGCGTTCGCGGCGACAAGCGCCGGAAAGCAGGGCGTAGCGGTATAGGCGTCCGAAACGTTGACGTGAAAGCTGACGACGGTATGGTATTTTTTTGCCTCCTCGCACAGCCACAGGAGGCTCTCGCGCCCCGTCGCGTCGCAGTCCCGCTTCAGCGCGTCGTTCACGACCTCCATTTCGGGGTAGCAGTCGTCGTGCCCGAGGCCCTGCCAGCCGACGAGGTACACGATCTTCGGGATCCCCCCGGTCAGGTTGTCCACGGCTTTGATGATCTCCAGCGCCTCGGCGAAGGTGATAAAGACCTTGCTTCTGCCGTTCGGGAAGTCCGGCATCGCCAGGAACATTTTCATCCACAGCGTCCGGCTGTAATCATAATTCCATTTGTAATGAATCTCTGTCCGCATAACGTTTCCTCCGTTGTTATTCCTGCTGCCGCACGGCGGGCGCGCCGTCGGGAACGGGCTGCCCGTGCCCGGCCTCCGCTCCGGCCTCCGCTTCGGCCTCCGCCTTCGCCCTGTCTGCGCGCTCCTGCAGCGTCTGCATGACCATGACGTGCTTTTCGTCCGTATAATCCCAGAAGAAGATATAGGGCAGGATCATCAGCGCGAAGCCGACGAGGTCGAAGATGATGCCGATCAGCATACACTTCAGGCGCACGTCGTCCATATACAGGACGTCCCAGTCGGAGGTAAAGCCGATGCCGACGAAGATCAGCGGGATCACAAGGCTCACGAGCGACGTGATGGGGCTCGTGAACCAGCCGATCAGCCCCTGATAGCCCTCGAAGCGCTCGCCCGAGATATACATCTGATAGTCCGAGATGCGGATGTTCATATCGTTCTTGATCACGTTGATCGCGGAGCTCAGCCCGTTGCCGATGACCAGCCCCACAAAGAGCAAAATCCCGCACGCCCAGTGCATCTTCCCGAGGAAGAGGATCGCAATGATATAGATTACCGAGCGCAGCATGTTCGCAAGCTGGTTGAAGACCATCAGCGTTTTATACTGGAAGCGCTTTTTGATCCAGGGCGCCAGAAGCTGCCCCGGGGAGCCCGCGGCCTTCAGGGCGATCTCCGCCACCGAGAAGAAGAGCCCGGTCTCGCGCCAGGTATAGATCAGCAGAATGGTCTGCACGCCCAGCATGCCGTTGCCGAGGGAGTCCAGCAGCTCCACGATCTTGTTGATCCACAGGTATTTGTTCTTGAAAATGCCGTGCACGCAGGTCCAGAAGGAGAAGTATTCCTTCTTTTCGATCGGCGGCGCGGGGATGCGCTCCTTGATCCGCCCGAGGAAGATGAACATGAACACGGAGCTGATCAGGAACGCGGGCGGCAGGATATAGCGGAAGGTATCGCGGTCGCGGATCCCGTCCACAAAGAGCGCCCCGGCAATGGTGGGCAGCACGAAGTTGACGATATTCTGCAGCAGGTGGCTGAGCTTGACCGGGATGGCGTTCACGATCAGGCGCTCCTGCTGGTCGGGACTGATGTTATACGCCACCTTTTCGCTGTGCCCGGTGAAGCCGAACATGCCGTAAAGCTGGAACAGCAGAAACAGCTTCCACACGCGCTCGGTCATGGGCAGCTCGTAAAGCGGCAGCCAGCAGATCAGCAGCGCGACCGTGACGCCCTGAATAATGTTGGCGTAGGCGAACAGCTTATAGCGTCCGAGCTTTTTGAGCAGGAGCTTGCGGATCACGATGCCGCGGAAGCCGCCCCAGCCGTTGACGAGGAAGTGCGCGCCGAAGATCTTGAGGATGCTTGCGGCGTCCAGCCCCGACCAGCGGGTATCGAGCGTGTGGCGCAGCGCTTCCGGCAGCAGGTCCGCGAAATTGAAGATGAGCAGCAGCAGGCCCAAAGCCGCGAACGAGAGATAGACCGCAAAATATCTGCGCTCCACCTTTTTCGGCAAAAAGCCGAGGTTCGCGTCCACGCCCATGGACAGGATGTTCCACAGGTAGTTGATGGCAAGGAAAAAGGTGTTGATCGCGGCGAAGGTGAGCAGCGGGATCTGATAATAGAACGCCACCAGATAGCAGCCCGTGCCGAAGGACAAAAAGCCCGTCAGATATTTGAGCGTGTAGTCGCCGCCGACCGCGCCGAAGATATAAAGGTATTCCTTATACGGCACGTATTTGCCCGCGGGCGGCGTGTTCCAGTAGGTTTTGAAGTTTCCGAAAACGGTTTTGACCTTTCCGAGCGCCTTACCCATTCCGCTTCGCCTCCTCTCTCAGGTTTTCCAGCCGTTCGGTCCGAAACGCCTCGATCAGCGGCAGGCTGTCGTCGCGCGTTTTGCCGAACTGCGGCTCCGGCGCCTTCCAGATGGGACCGGCCTTCACGTTTTTCGGCAGCCACGCCTCGCCAAGCGAGAGCGCGTCCGCGTTCGCCGCGCCGAGAAGCACGTTCTTCATGCCGGAGCAGGAGAAAAACGCGTGGTGCCCGATCTCCTTCACGGAACCCGGCAGATACAGCACCGGGGCGATATTGCCGCATTTGGAGAACGCGTCCGACCCGATTCTTTCCAGCCCGTCCGGCAGGGTGAAGCCCGTGCCGAGCAGCCGGTCGTTCTTTTCGTCGTAATCATACGCCCCGAGCCTGCCGCAGTCGAAGAAGGTCATGTCGCCGATCTCCTTCAGGGAGGCGGGCAGGGTCAGGTCACGGAGATGCCCGTTTTTCAGGAAGGCAAAGGTCTCGATGCGCTCCACGCCCTCAGGCACGGTATAGGCCTCGGGATAGGTGAATTGCCCTTCCACGTCCGCGGGGGTCTGCCCGTAGCAGGCGGGGTACAGCAGCAGGCGCTTGCCGTCCTTCGTAAACAGCACGCCGTCCACGTCCTTGAACCATTCGTTCGCGGGGTCCACGGTGACGCGCGTGAGCTTTTTCGCGTTATAGAACGCGGTCTCGGCGATATAGCGCACGGAGGGACCGATGACCAGCTCCTCGGCGTTTTCGTCGGCATTCACGGCGTAGGCGCGCACGCCCAGCACGGGCTTCGTCTCGTCGGGATTGTTGCCGTCCCGGTCGCGGACGCAGTCGATATACAGCGTTTTGGTGGCGGCGTTGCCGTTGAAGCCGTAAAAGACCCAGCCGTCCACGCCGTCCTCGCCGCCGATAGCCGTTTGTTCCTCATACTTATACGGCGCGCGGGACACAGAGATCAGCGAGATCGTGACCGACGCCGAAACAAACACGATCAGCACTGCGATAAAGGTGATTTTTTGCCAGAGTTTCAAGCATAGCTCCTCCTTTTCGTGATAATGCCGGGGTATTTGCCTGTTCGGACGGGGCGCCCCGTCCTTTTATGCCGCCGTTTATTTCCTCCTTGCCGCGCGCCACCACTCGGTGTAGGCGTCCGGGTAATTGGTCTTGAAGCCCGTAACGCCCATGTCGCAGATCTGCCGCCACCATTCGGGGTAGTCGCCGAGGTTCGAGAAGACCCGGATGCCCATGTCGGCGAACATCTCCACGTCCCGTTTCGTGAAGGCCTCGTTATTGAGACCGACCTCCCACAGGTCGGAGCGGCGGACGAAGTCCATCGTTTTTTCGTTGATGTAGCGGATGTTCGCGCCGAGCCGCAGCCCCTCGGGCTTGCCCTTTTCGCGGTAGTGCGCCTGCATCTCCTCCAGCACTGTCCAGTCGCCGGAGAACAGGATATAGCGCGAAACGTTCTTCGACGAAGCCAGGATCTCGTCCATGCGGGGGCACATGCCGGGGATCTTGAATTCCACCTCCACCGTCAGGTCGTAATCGACAGTGGAAAGCCACGCGTCGAACGCCGGGAAGGTGATCAGGTGCGTGACCCGGTCCTCATGATAGTCCGGCGGCACGATCATGCGCCTGCCGCCCGCGTGCTCCGTCCACGGATAGGGCGGGTATTTCAGCTTCAGCGCGTTGCGGTACGGAATATCGAACCGACAGATCTCCTCGGCGGTCAGGTCCCGCAGCGCCTCGCGGTGCTCCTCAAAGGTCATATAGCCCATATTCCCGTTGTGCGTGACGATGATCTCGCCGTCGCCGCTCATCTGAATATCCAGCTCGATCCCCTCGCACCCCAGCTCCGCCGCCTTCTGAAACGCCTCGAGGGTGTTTTCGGGCGCGAACTGCGTCACGCCCGTGTGGGCGAAGCGCATCGGGAAGCCGCAATAATCGTTCATATCGGTATCCTCCTTTTCAGGTATAAAAACCTTTTTTATAATTATAATACAGACGATGTGGGATTTTCAACAAAAATCTGCATGATTTTGGATTATTTTTTTACTTTATGACGGTTCCCTCTTTCGTTTCGGTCTCCGTTCCGCTGCAAGGGGCGTCCTGCAGGGCTTGCAGATCGTTTTTCACGGCAGGCGTGCAAACAGCAGGCGGCTTCCCCCCCCGCCCGGCGCAGCAAATATTTTCGATTTAAAAAAATAAAATTGATTTTTCCCCGGTTTTATTGTATAGTAAAGAAAAAGAATAATCGGGATTCGCAAAGGAGATCGGACCGGTATGAAAAAAATCACGGCTTTGCTTCTGCTGATTGCGATTGCGATGGTAAGCGGGTGCGGAAACATGAAAAAAACACAGATTCCTTTTCAGAATGCATACGAACTCCCGGCGCGGCTGCCCTCCTACTCACGGATCGACGTCACGCCGAAAACGGACTGGACGGCAAGCTATATCTGGGATGACTCCGCCGGGGATGAAGAAAACGTGTGGATGTGCTTTCGGAAGACCTTTGACCTGCAGCGGGTCCCCAAGGAGCTGACGGCGTGCATCTCCGCCGATTCCAAATACTGGCTCTGGATCAACGGCGAGCTTGCCGTGTTCGAGGGCGGCGTGAAGCGCGGGCCGACGCCGGACGGCAGCTACTACGATCCCGTGCCGATCGGCTCCTACCTGAAGCCCGGCAAAAACGTGATCGCGGCGCTGGTCTGGTACTGGGGGAAGGACACCAGCTATTCCAACACGGACAGCGGCAAGGCGGGCTTCCTGTTCGAGGCGGGAGCGCTTATCTCCGACGAGAGCTGGCGGATCTGCCGCCACCCGGCCTACGGCAACGACCCCGGCACGCAGCAGCCGAACTACCGGCTGCCGGAATCCAATATCTATTACGACGCCAGACTGGACCCCGGCGACTGGACCGCCCCGGATTTTGACGACGGCGCGTGGGCAAACGCGACCGAAAGCGGCGTCGGCGGCTGCGCCCCCTGGGGGACGCTGTACCCGCGCGGCATTCCGATGCTCAGGGATTACGGGCTGAAGGACTACGTCAATTCCGCGGAATATGAGAATCGCAGATTCACGTTCAAAAAGAAGCTCACGCTCGATATCCCCTATAACGCGCAGGTCACGCCTTATCTCAGGGTTGACGCGCCGGCGGGAAAGACGATCCGCATCACGACCGAAAACACCGGTATCGGCGCGGTCAACGATACCTATATCACGCGGGAGGGCGAGCAGGCGTTCGAGGCGCTGGGCTGGTTCAACGGCGAGCATATCACCTATGAGATCCCTGCCGGCGTGACGGTGCTTTCGCTCCAGTACCGGGAGACGGGCTACGACACGGCCTTTGCGGGCAGCTTCACCTGCGAGAACGTCGCGCTGAACACGCTTTGGCAAAAGTCCCTGCGCACGCTGTACGTCACCATGCGCGATAACTTTATGGACTGCCCGGACCGCGAACGCGCGCAGTGGTGGGGCGACGTGACCAACGAAATGACCCTGTCCATGTACGCGTTGGACCCCGACGCGCTGCTGCTGTATCAGAAGGGCGTCGCGGCGATGCTCGGGCACGTGGACCCCGAAACGAACGTGCTGCAGACCGTGGTGCCGATCAGCCGGGATTTCTTTGAGCTGCCCGCGCAGCAGCTTGCGGGGATCTGCGGCTTCTGGACCTATTATCTCTACACGGGCGACCGGGACTTCCTTGAAACGGTCTACGGCCCGGCGCTCGCCTACGTCAGGCTCTGGCAGCTCGGGGACGACGGGCTGGTCGTCCACCGCCCCGGCTCCTGGGACTGGATGGACTGGGGGCTCGCCGCCGACGTGCCCGCAATTGAGAACGCGTGGTATTACTACGCGCTCTCCTGCCTGCAAAAAATCGCGGGGGCGCTCGGCAGGACAGACGGCGACGTCGCGGAAAGAATGGACCGGATCAGGACCGGCTACGCCTCCCTGTGGACCGAAAAGGGCTATAAGAGCGACGGGGTGCTGAACCCGGACGACCGCGCGAACGCCCTGGCGGTGCTGGCGGGGCTTGCGACGGAGGAACAGTACGACATCATTACAAACGTGCTGACGACGACGATCAATTCGAGCCCTTATATGGAATACTACGTGCTGGAGGCCCTGTGCGGGATGGCGCGCTTCGACGAAGCGAAGGCGCGCATGCTGGACCGCTATGACCTGATGATCCGGGAGGACTACTCCACCCTGTGGGAGCTCTGGATCAAACCCGCGGGCACCATGAACCACGCGTGGTCCGGCGGTCCGCTGGTGATCATGAGCAAATACTTCGCCGGAATCAGGCCCGCCGCGCCCGGCTGGGAAACGTGCCGGATCGCGCCGCGCACCGACCTTTGCGAAACCATTTCCTGCGCCGTGCCCACCGTGAAGGGCTATATCCGCCTGCAGACGGAAAAGACGGACGGCGGCATCAGCATGGTTCTCAGCCTGCCCGCAAACGTCGCGGCGGAGGTTTCCGTCCTCTATGAAGACGGGCAGACCTTGACGCTGGACGGCGGCGCGATCTATGCAAACGGGCGCTTTACCGCCGCGCAGGGGCTGACCCTCGTTGAACAAAAGGACGGCAGGATCGTCTTCACCGTCCCCGCAGGCGCCGCGCGCGACCTGCGCTTTGAAACGCTTTCCTGACGAGAGGAGGACAGGACCATGACGGAGCTTGAAACCATGCAGCGGGCAAAAACCTATATCGATAAGCTGGCGAACGGCGTCGATCCGCTGACCGATCTGCCGGTGCGGGATGACGACGTCATCAACAATGTGCGCATTTCGCGCTGCCTGTTCTACGTGTCGGGCGTGCTGGGGCGACTCATTCAGAACAACGGCGTCGAAAAGGCGCCGAAAAAGAAAAAGCAGGCGTTCCGCCTGACGGACGGGCAGCTTGCGCGGTTTCGTTTTTCTGACGAGCCCATCCCCATCTCCGAGATCACGAGGCGGTTCAACGAGCTGGACAAAACGGAGGATCACACGCAGCTCAAGCACACGGTCCTGACGAAATGGCTGATAGGAATCGGCGCGCTTCGCGAGATCACACGGGGGAACGGCACGACCAGAAAAGACCCGACCGAACAGGGCAGGGCGCTCGGGATCCTCACCGAGCAGCGGACAAGTCAGAATCAAACATATACCGTGGTGCTGTATAACCGGCAGGCGCAGCAGTTCCTTGTGGACCATCTGCCCGCGATTTTAGAAGAGGCTACCCCGCAGAAAGCGGACGTACCCGCCGCGCCGCTCACGCCGGATACGCCCGTCCCGATCCTCACGAAGGCCGAGGAAAACCAAATGATCGACCTCTACCTCAGCAAGACCCCGCTCGCCGATATCGCCGCCGCCATGCGCCTGTCTGAAAACGGCGTTAAACTGGCGCTGAAAAAACTCGGCTTCTGAGCGCAGGGACGGAAAGCGCCGAGCAGGAACCGAATAACGCTGAACCGGTTTTCATGGAATCGGATTCCAACGGGCTTGTCCCCCCCTGACAGAGGAACGCATCCTTGCATAAACCGTATAACAACCCCCTCCCGCCGGGGCGATCCCGGCGGGAGGTTTTTTATGCCGATTTGCTCAACGGTTACATCCGGCCTCCAAACGCATAAAAATGATGGGACTATCCTTCGCAAACAGTCGCACACCCGTCGGGCTGTCAAATCCGAAAATAATGAAAAGAGATACTTGAAAAATGCAGATTGATATGATATATTGATAGTGCCAAACATTTCAATTGCATATTTCTATACCCAAAGTGTGTATTTTTATCTTTCGGTAAAAATACAGGCTCTTTGTTTTCATGCTTTGGGTTATGGAAATGAAATGTTTGGCGACAGTTGGAGCTGTGTATTTTTCAGTGCGGCGGCTTCGGCTGCCGCACTTTTTTTGTTTCGCGAGGAGGAGGATCGGAAAGAAAAACTCTGCAAAAACAATGTAAAAAGGAGAATTCTGTTTGACAAAGAAAGGAGAACAAAATGAGCTTCAAAAAAAACATAACCAGATTATCTTTGTATTTTTTATCCCTTATTTTCTGTTTTATTAAAATGTTCGAGATTACCCAGTGGAAAAACGGGACGGTCGTCTGGAGAGATTTGTCCTCGGTGGTCGGGGAGCTCAACTTATCGCTTGGATTTCATCCAGCCTTTCATTCCACCGCGAAATTCTTATTGATCCTTTTCCTTATCGCGTTGATCCTCAATATCGTTCTTTTGGTCATAGAGCTTGCGCGCAAAACGCGTTTCGGGAACAAAGCCGTTCAAATCGCGCTCAACTGTTTCCCGTTGGTCTGTTTTGCTGCAGCCACGGCATCCCTTTGCAGCGGTTCTTCAATGATCCCCTCCGAGAGTGCATTTTATTCTTATACCGGCGATTTCACAGCGCTTTTTTACGTGTTTGCAATTATACAGATCGCAAATCTTGTCCTGCTGTTTGTCAGGTTTCCCGATGCGGAGGAATAAACTCGTATTATGAGATTACCGAATTAAAGAATTAAATGAAGAAAGGATTATATGTCATGAAAAAAACAATTTCCGTACTGCTTGCCGCAATCTTAATGACGCTGATGCTCTGCACGTTCAGCGCCTGCTCCGGCGGAACAAATCTTTCGCTGAGTAACTACGAAACCTATTTCACAATTCGTACACGGGCAGAAACCGCCGGTTCCCTCAATTCGACCAGTGACCATGCATATTATGGAAAGACCGCTTTGGATATCATTTGCAGCGTCAACCCTATCAGTAATAGTTTTGTATATAAAGATGTAGTCATGAAAGTGAAATTGAGCGGCAGTTATAAATACTTTGATACAAAGGCGACATATGACGCGCATCATGAAGTATATGATGAACCGCAGAGCTTTGAAACTACCGTAACAATTAACGTAAATATTGCCGGGAGCGGCAGCGCAAAAGAAACCTATGCAATACCGGCGGGCAAGCTGATCAGCAATTTCAGTTCTGACACTGCGAAGGACTATGTGGTCTGTAATTATGAAGTCCTTTCTGTAAGCGGAACCATTGAAAAAGCGTAAAGCATAGATTACATCCCCAATCAGAATAGCATCAAAAGACGCGTGATCGCGAAATAAAGACCAACCCCTCCCGCTGGGCAATCCCCGGCGGGAGGGGTTTCATATTCATAGCATATTCATATCATCCCGTGATCGCGTCGCACACGGTCCGGGCGAGCAGGGCGGCGCCCTCGGCGGTGGGGTGCAGGCCGTCGCTGTACAGGTCCGTCTTGCCGTCGAAGACCGGGTAGAGATCGATCACGTCCGTTTCCGTCTCCTCGGCGACGCGCAGGATCAGCGGCCGGATCTCGTCGCGGATGACGTCGGGTTGGATCTCATACCGCACGGTCCCGCTTTTGTCCGGGTACGCGGGCAGAGGCGTCGCAAGGAAGACCTTCGGGTGCGAGGGCAGGCTCCGGTACATAGCGATCAGATCCCGCAGGTCCGCTTCGAACACCTGCGCATAGCTCACTGCGCCGCCGACCGTCGTTTTCCAGTTGAAGGGCTTGGAGTCGTTCGCGCCGAGCATGAGCACCACGATATCGGGCGAAAACGTCCGGCTTTCGGTGCACAGTGTTTCGACGCGGTAGGGCCGGTCGCCGAGCAGACACAGCGTCCTGCCGGAATAGCCGTAATTGTTGACGCAGTACCCGTCCCCGAGCAGCGTCTGCAGCGCGGCGGGATAGCAGGCGGCGCTGCGGTCCGGGATGCCGAACCCATAGGTCACGCTGTCCCCCACGCACGCCACGCGCACCTGCCCGTCCTTCGGCGTCTGCAGAGGATGGTACGCGCTCAGCAGCCCGTTATAGGCAAGGACCGCCAGCGTGATCCCCGCCGCAAGCAACAGCCCCGCCGCCGTGAACAGCAGCGCGCGGATCCGTTTTTTGTGCTTCATCACAGGTTCTCCCCTTTCCTTTTCCGTCAGACCAGCAGGGACAGCAGGTCGTCCTTTGACGCGGTCGCAAGGCAGACGCAGGTATCCGACGCGCCGTAATAGATTTTGATCTCGCCGCTGTCCTCCTCCACCATGCCGCAGGGGAAGATCACGTTTTCGCGGAAGCCCGCGTCCGTTTCCAGCGGCGTATCGGGCGAAATCAGCGGCGCCCGATAAACGGAAAGCACCTTCGCGGGGTCCTCAAGGTCCAGCAGCATCAGCCCGGCGGTGTAGCGTTTGGTCCACCGCTTCTCCCAGCCGTTCTTGCCGCGGGTCTCGTCCCGGTCCACCGCGTGGAACAGCGTCAACCAGCCCTTTTCGGTTCTGATCGGGGACGCCGTGGGGCCGATCTTGTCGTTCGCCCACGGCACGTCCTCCACGCCGAGCACCAGCTCGCTGCGGCCCCAGTACACAAGGTCGGGCGAACGGGAAAGCCAGATATCGAACCGGTCCCGTCCCCGGCTGTAGACCGGCATGGGACGTTCCAGCCGGACGTATTCGCCCCCGATCTTTTCCGGGAACAGCACCATGTTGCGGTTTTCCGGCACGCTGGCGCTGATGATCCGCCACGCGCTGAGATCCGCCGACAGCTCGCCGATCGCGCCGCGGATGCCGTGGCGGGTGTCCATGGCCAGGCACAGCAGCAGCCGGTCCCCGATCTGAATGATGCGGGGATCGTAAAACCGCCGGATCTCGGGGTCCTTATCGGGGTCGTTGCTGTCGATCAGCGGCACGGGGTCGAAGCGCCAGCCGTCCACCCCGTTTTTGCTGCGGGCAATGCCGACCGAGGTCCCCGCGAAGCGCACATTCCGGTTCTCATAGGCGTCCCGGTCGGTCCCGTAGTCGTTTCGGAAGACCATCACGTATTCGCCCCGGTATTTGATCACGCCCGCGTTGAACACGAGCGAGCTGGGGTAAGGCAGGTCGGCGGCGGCGATCACCGGCGCGCTTCGTTTACGGATGAACGGATGCGTGGTCAGCGTTGGCAATACGGCGGGCATGGCGAACAGCTCCTTTGACGTCATTTTTAGTTTTACGGGATCACATCTTGTATCCTATCACATCCCGGACGGAAACGCAAGCAAAGCTTTGCCCGTCAGGTCTCCGTTTCACTGCGCGAACGGGCGTTGTCCTTCCGTTCAAACAGCTCCGGCAGCATCAGGCCCATCAGGATCTCGGCGTCGGTCCAGCCGGATTCGCTGCAAAGCGAGCCCCAGCCCGCGTCGTGCGGGCAGCCGTAGGCCTCGCGCAGATCCAGATCGAAGGCACGGCACCACGAGCCGTCGAGCTTCGGGTCCGGCGAGAGCACCTGCGCGTTCAGGCAAAAGGCGCACACCTCGCGCCACAGTCCGTAAAAGCGCCTTTCCCCCGCCGCTTGTTATTCCAAAACCGCGCCGCCGGAAACCGGGCCCACCAGCTTTGCGTAACGGGCGAGCCAACCCTTTTTTGCCGGGCAGTCCGGGATCACGAGCGCGGCTCTGCGCCGCGCGAGCTCCTCCTCGCCCACTTCCAGCGTAATGGAGCGGTTCGCGATGGAATATGAAACGATATCTCCGTTTTCCACCAGCGCGATCGCGCCGCCCAACGCCGCCTCGGGCGAAACGTGCCCGATCACGCCGCCGCGGGAAAGCCCGGAAAAGCGCCCGTCCGTCACAAGGGCGATCTCCTTGTCCATGCCCATGCCGCACATCAGGGCCGTGAGCATCAGCATCTCCTGCATGCCGGGACCGCCCTTGGGTCCCTCGTAGCGCAGCACCACCACGTCCCCGGGCACGATATCGCCGAAGATCAGGGCGTTGAGCGCGTTCTGATGGCTGTTGAACACCTTTGCGGGGCCCGTATGCTCAAACATGGCAGGATCCACGCCGGCGGTCTTGATCACCGCGCCCAAAGGCGCCAGATTGCCGTAAAGCACCGCAAGTCCGCCGTCCGGGGTATAAGGAGCGCTGAAGGGACGGATCACGCTTGCGTCGCGCACCTTCGCGTTCGCCGTGTTTTCATCGAGCGTTTTGCCCGTCACGGTCTTCTGTCCGCCCCAAAGAACGCCCGCGTCGATCGCCTGCCGGATCACAGCGGACACGCCGCCCGCGTCGTCCAGATCCACCATCAGGTGCGGACCGGAGGGCGACAGCTTCACAAGGTGCGGCGTCTCCCTGCCGATGCGGTCGAAATCGTCGAGAGAAATATCCATTTCCATCTCGTGCGCCAGCGCGGGCAGGTGCAGCGCCGTGTTCGTGGAGCAGCCGAGCATCATATCGAGCTTGATGGCGTTGAAGAAGGATTCCTTTGTGATCAGGTCCGAGGGCTTACGGTCGGTCCGCGCAAGCTCCACTGCAAGCATACCGCTCTTTTTCGCCATGTGGATGCGCTTGGAGCGCACCGCGGGAACGGTGCCCGTGCCCGGGAGCGACAGCCCCAAAACCTCGGTCATGCACGCCATAGAATTGGCGGTGAACATGCCCTGGCAGGAGCCGCAGGTGGGGCAAACCTCGTCCTCGTACGCGCAGTAGGTCTCACTGTCCAGCGTACCGGCGATCACCTGCCCCGCGCACTCCGCAATGCTCTGCACGTCCACGCGTTCGCCGTTGTAGTGCCCCGGCAGCATCGGCCCGGCTGTGACCACGATCGTGGGGACGTCGATCCTGAGCGCCCCCATCAGCATGCCGGGGATGATCTTGTCGCAGCCGCAGACCAGCACGATGGCGTCGCAGATGTGGGCTTTCGCCATGCTTTCCACGCTGTCCGCGATCAGCTCACGGCTCGGCAGGGAGTATTTCATCCCCTCCGTTCCCATGACCATACCGTCGCAGATGCCGATGGTGCCGAATTCCACGGGCGTGCCGCCGCCCATCAGAATGCCGTCCTTCACCGCCTGCCCGATCTTGTCCAGATTGGAATGCCCCGGGAAGAAATTGGAATACGAATTGCATACGCCGATAAACGGCCGGTAGATCTGCTCGTCCGTCAGCCCCGCGCCCTTCATCAGCGAGCGGGCGCTGACCTTTGTCTCATCGCTTTTCAGCTCATAGCTTCTGAATTCATCCTCATCAAGATATCGCTGTCTGTCCATCGTTTTCTCCCGGCGCCGCCGGTCCTCCTTTATGTGATTTGGGGATTGCTGTTTTGATAATAGCCTCTCCCTTCGGCGCCGTCAAGCGCATAGGCATAATTATTCGCAATCATTGGAACAATTTACAGTTTATTAACAAAGTGTTCCGGCCGTGCAGCTATAATAAAACCACCCCAAAAATGAAAAAGGAGACGAAAAATATGATCGGCATCGGCAAATGGCAGGGAGAGATCAACGTTCAGATCCTCCGGTTCAAGGGCGACGTGTTCATCGACATTGCGGACAACGGCGGCAAATATGCCGTGGATATCAAGCTTCCCGAGCAGCTGCAGAAGGTGAAGCTGCATTTTGACGCCATTGAGGAAGTGGGCGACAACGGTCTGAAGGGCAAGGGCAAGCTGCTCACCCCCGCAGGTCGAGAGCTCGGCTTTGAAACGAACGTGACCTTTGACGGGGATGAGATCGCGGGCTTCCTCAAAATCGCGATCGCCACCATAAAGATCAAAAACGGGCGCAGGATCGGCTGAGCCGTTCCGCAAAAACAGGGGGACGGGCGTCTTCCCGGCAGAAAATAAACGATCAGCCTGCGGGCGTCTTCCCGCAGGCCGGTTTTTTTGTTACGGCTTCGGCCGTTATTTTGTTTTTTCACGGGAAGCCGCGCGTCTGAGGCGCAAACGCTTCGCGCATCGCGCCGACCGGCAGGCACGTCACGCTCCGTTTTGCCTCCGGTCAGCCCAAGACCTTCGACGTGGAGACCCTTTGCAGGAACAAGCTGCTGCGCCTGCTCCCGTGACCGCCGACATAAACGAACGATCCCCGACGCAGGTCGGGGATCGCGGTCTTTTTGCGGATATTCTTCCGGTCCTTTCGCCCGGACCGGCTCTCACGCGGCGGAAGCGTACGTCCGCACGGTCGTTCTGGCGAGGGGAACCACGTCGAGATAGTGGAAGCGGATTTCGCCGTCCGTGCGGCTGACGCACATGCCCTCCGCTTCCGTTCCGGCGTTCCCGGTATCCCGCCGGAACGCCTCCTTCGTCTCGCCCGTCGCAAGATCCACGGAATAGGTGATCTTTTCGCGCCCGCCGACGTTGCTGGCAAGATACAGCACGCCGTCGAGCACGTCGCCGCCGGTGATCTTTGTGACGGTCCGGTCCATGTGAACGCTGCCTTTATAGGAAAAATCCGCGGCGTCGAGCAGCCGGACCTCGTCCACGTCTCTGGACTGGGTATAATAGATCGTGCCGTCCTGCACGCAGAGCCACGGGAAGTGCCCGCTCCCCTGCCCCTCCCGCGGCAGCACGTGATATTCAAGGAAATCGAGGGTCTCCGCGTCGAACACCATCACAGCGGGATCGCGGAAGAAAAAGGCCTCGCACGCGGCGTAGATCTTCCCGTCCGCATAGGCGCAGTCGCCGAGATGGGAATACCCCTTCGCCAGCACCTCAGGCGGCAGGCACAGATCGTTGCAGCGGACGATCGCGCCGGTGTCGGCGTCGATCTTCACGATCGCGTTGTAGTCGACGTACTTGACGCAGCCCGTGCCGTAAAAGGATTCGCCGTCCGTCGCAAGCCCCTGACAGAACGCCACCCCGTCGGAATAGAGGTAGTCATATTCCCGCAGCAGCGTCAGCCCCGCCTGCCCGTCGGACGGCGCGGACGAAACCATGCCCGTGAGCGCAAACAGCGCCGCGAACAGCAGATGAAAGGCTTTTCGCCATAAGGCGATCAGAGCAGTCATAACAGATCCCTCCCAAAGCGCGCGCACCCCGCGACCCGATCGCCGCGCGCCGCGCATACGCAAGCTCCGCTTTTTATTGTATCAGAAACCAGGGCTCTTTTCAACACCCTTTTTTCTTTTTGCCGCAGCCGGACCCGCGCTCGGCCGCGCGTGCGCGCCCATAAACAATACCCGACAAAATTCGTCTCACATACTACACTTTTTTTCAAACAAAAAAGAAAGGAAGCTCATAGCATGACGTTCAAAACAACTCGCGCTGCTGCCGGCGCCGGTCCCCGTGACCGCCGCGTCTCCTTCCGCTTCCGCATCAACCTTGACGCGCCGAACTGAACCGGCGCCGCAAAACCGACGGAAGACGAAGCCCCCGGCGGCTCACTGCCGGCACCGGGGGCTTTTCTTTTATGCAGACGCGGCGTTTGACGGGGAAAGCGCCTTTTGCGGTTCGGGCGCAAAAGGACGCGGGTCCCTGTGGGGATCGACCGTCTTATTCCCCCAGCAGCGCCGGATAGGCAGGATATACGGTCCCGTCGGCGGGGATACGCTCGAACGCGCCGGCGACAGGGTCATAAGGCAGGCGGATCGTCCACGTCCCGCAGCAGGTGGCGATCATCTGCTTCATATTCTCGCTGTTCACAAGCCACCGGTTCTGCTCTTTTTTGAGCATATCGGCAAGGCCCCCCTCCCACACGGGCAGCAGCGTATAGGTGGGATTGACGGCCTTGTACAGCTCCACGGTGCCGTTCATGCCGTGGTGCGCGAGCTGCAGCATATCCGCGCGCAGCGCGTCGGCATATTCGCTTAAAACAAGGTCGGTCGCGTTGAAGGCGAAGTCCCCGGTCCACAGAACGGTCTGCCCCTCTGCCGTCATTTTGAAGAGCATGGAGCATTCGTTCATGCCGCCGTTCAGGATCGTTTTGGGATAGAGATCGTCATAGGCGTACAGCACCTCGAACGTGGCGTTGCGCACCGCGAACCTGCCGCCGGAATGGGGCTTGACCACCGGCACGTCCGGGTAGAAATCCGCAAGATTTTTCTTGAACTGCGTATAGCGGTAAATGGAGTCGTCCAGCATATAGGGCGAATCCGAGGCCGCGGTCTCCTCCTCCTTCGGGAAGTTGAAATAGAAGCGCTCGATGACCACGTCGTCGTGGTGGTCCAGGGAAAAGCAGTTGAACACGCCGATGTGGTCCCCGTGCAGGTGGGTGAAGATCCACGCCGCGATCACGGGCTTGTCGGCGTTTTCGGGCTTCTGGGCGTTCAGAATGCCCATCAGCTTATCGGAATCCACGTGGTCCGGGTCGCCCATGCCGCCGTCGATGATCGCAAAGCTGCCGTCGGCAAGCCGCACGATATAGCCCATACCCTCGGCGGCGACCACGGTTTCGCCCTTCATGCCAGTGAGCAGCGTGTCGCACGTTTCTTCACAGGGGTCCTCCAGCGGCGGCAGCTCGCCCTTCGGCTCCGCGATCACCCTGAGCGTGCGGGTATTCGCATACCGCGAAACGTAGACGGCGATATCGTCCTTATAGAAGGAAGCGAACCGGTTGCCGTCGATCTCGTTCGTATCGTAAGCGGTAAAGCCCGCGTCCGCGAGCGCGGCGGTGTAGGCGGTGAAATCGTCGTCCGTCGTCTGTTCGCAGCGGCCGATCCGGGTGCCGCCCGCGCTTTCGTAGATCTTCAGCTCCCCCTCCGTCCCGGGCACGGGGATATCATAGCCGAACGCGTCGATCTCCGGCGCCAGGGGCTCCGTTGACTTCGCGCAGCCGACCAGCCCTGAAGCAAAGGCCGTGACCGCCAGAACAGCCGTGATTTTTTTCCAGAATTTTCGCATACCTATCGCTCTCCTTTTTTTATTGAAAATCTGCGCGCTGCGGGCTCCCGCAGCGGGGAGACGGTTCCCCGACCGGATCGTCCCGCTCCACGTACCGCTTGGCCTGGGTGGAGAACAGCACGTAGTAATCGCCCTTTTTCGCCATCAGCTCCCGGTGGCTGCCGATCTCGGAGACCGTGCCGTCCTTGAGCACCACGATCTTGCTGGCGGTCGTGGCGCTGGAGAGCCGGTGGGAGACGAAGATAGAGGATTTATCGTTCCGAAGCGTCTCGAACTGGTTGAATACCTCCTGCTCTGCCAAAGGATCGAGCGAGGCGGTCGGCTCATCGAGGATCAGAATATCCGAATCGCTGTAAAACGCGCGGGCAATGGCGATCTTCTGCCACTGGCCGCCTGAAAGCTCGGTGCCCTCGTCCTCAAAATAGCGCATCAGCGGCGTATCGTAGCCCTCGGGCAGGGCTTCGATAAAGTCCTTTGCGTTGGCGTGCGCCGCAGCGGCGTCCACCGCGCTCTGATCCGGCGTCTTCATGATTTCGCCGAAGGAGATGTTTTCCTTCACGCTTACCGCATATTTGCCGTAATCCTGAAACACGATGCCGAAAATCCCGTAAAGCGCGGACACGTCGTACTCCCGTATGTCGTGACCGTCCAAAAGGATCACGCCGCCGGTGGGATCGTACAGGCGCATCAAAAGCTTTATGAGCGTGGTTTTGCCCGCGCCGTTGAGCCCCACGAGCACGATGGAATCGGAGGGCTCCACCGTGAAGCTGATATCGTGCAGCACGTCCCTGTTTGTGCCGGGGTAGCGGAACGATACGTTTTGGAATTCCACGGTATGCCGCCCGCGCGTAACCGGGCGCGGCGGGTCCACGGTGGGCACGATCTTTTTCTCCTCGCCCATAAAGGAGATCATGTTGTTGATGAACAGCGTGCCCTCGTAAATGGAGGCGGTGGTGGTGATGAGCCGGAACACGCCGCCCGAAATGGCGTTGAGCGCGCCGGTATACAGCGCGTAGTTACCGACCTCGTATTCCCCGCGGAACACGCCCCGGGCGATCATCACGAACAGAACGCAGTTTACGGCAGTGGACAGGAGCGTGGCCAGCAGCGTCCACAAAAGCTCCTGCATCATGAGGCGTCTGAGCCCCTTGAAATAGTCCTTGAATACCGCGTTATACTTGCCGATAAAGGTATCGGCAAGGCCCAGCATGCGGATCTCCTTTACAAGATCCTTGTTCACCATCACGTCCGAATAGTAGTTTAACTGACGCCGCGCCTTTGAGCGGCGGAACAGATAGTCGAAATTCTTGCGTCGGAAGTAGAAGTTGATGACCGTGGAGGGGATGGACACCGCGATGATCAGCAGGGCGGGCGCCGCGCCGACGGCGGCGATCACAATGATATAGGATACGATACTGATGAGGGTGGAAATCATGGAAAAGGCGGAGGACAGCACCTCGATCGGTCTGCGGGCAGCCTCGCGGTTGGCGTTTTCGAGCTTGGAGTAATAGTCGGGGCTGTCGTAGCTCGCAAGGTCCACGTCCTTTGCCTTGGACATGATCTTCACCTTGATGTGGTTCGCCACCACCTCGCCCGAAATGCGGTTTACGGTGTTGTACACCCGGTTGATCGCACCGTCCAGAAGCAGATAGGCGAAGTTGAGGATCAGCAGCGCGGCGATCAGGTGGAAGTCCGTCAGCTCGCCGCTGTAGGCTCTGACGAGGGCGTTCAGGATCTCCTTGCCGATCAGCGATCCGATCACGGGCGATACGCCGCTGAAAAGCGTCATAAAGGACATGAAGAACAAAATGCCCTTGTTCGCTTCCCAAATGAGCTTCAGAATATAAAACATCCGCCCGCAGGTTTGCGAAACGAGCTTTTTCACATAGCCGGGCGCCTCCTTCAGGGATTTGGGCTTCGGTACCCGATAGCGGTCATTGATTGCAGCGCTGGGTGGGGCCATAGCTGCTTCGTCCGCCAAAGCGGACTTCCTCCTTTCTGTCGGATTCGCGGGGACAGTGCGGTTCTTGCAGAAATCAAAGCCGGGCGCGCTTTTGTTAAAATCATTCCTCTTTTTACATCATACCAAATTCGAGGAATTATTTCAACAGAATATTTCGGAAGCCTCCTGTCAAACAGCCCGGATGAAAAAAAGCCGACCTGCCGGGCAGAGTTCGACTTATCGTGAACGTGATCGTAAAGCAGTATTGTTTTCGCTCGGCGGCGCGATCATCATCACCATGGGACTCTGGATCGTGTTGTCCATATGTTCTATTACGTTGAACTGGCCGTCGTGTTCGGCATGTCGCTCTTCGCAATGGTATCGTTCGCCCTGATCCTCTCGGATAATATGGAATTCCATCTGCGCAGGGAGCGTCAGCTCGCCCATCAGCGCGCCGAGATCATGGTCCTGCAGATGCGGTCTCTCTTCATCTTCAATACCATGATGATCATACATTTTATCAACCTTTCAATAAAAAGGATTTCATGGTTGATTCGTTCCGCTCTGTGGCTGAACACCGTTTTTTGCTTTGATCCGGTCGATCTCGGCCTGGATAATGTTGCCGAAGGTCTTGTCGTCGATTTCTTTCGTTTCCATCGCCGCGACAGACTGATCCGCGAATGCGTTGAACGTCCTTTGCTTGGTCTCAAGGATCTCCATGAGCCGTTCTTCGGCGGTGTTTTCGCACAGCAACCGGTAAACGAGCACGTTTCGTGTCTGCCCCATACGGTAGGCGCGGGAGATCGCCTGATTCTCCGTCGAGGGCTTGAACTGCGGCTCGCACAGGATCACGACGCTGGCGGATTGGATGTTGAGCCCGGTCCCACCGGACTGGATCTGCGCGACAAGGACGGTTCCGGCAGGTGCTGCCTCAAATTCATCCAGAATCTCCTGCCGACGCTGCGGTGGGACGGAGCCGTTGATCGGATCGGTGCATCTGTTTCCGAGCATCAGAGAGATCTTCCGGATCGTGTCCAAAAAGAAAGAAAACACGATCACTTTTCTGCCGTCGGATCCGGCTTCTTCGATGAGCTCCAGCATCCGTTGCGCTTTAGAGGAATCTTTCAGGTCGTCGACATTCCAGGAAACGCGTCGCACAGCCGCGAAGTTCTTGGAAAGCACAGCTTGCTCGTAAACTTCTTCTTCGGTCGCGTTCAGCGTACACCATTCCTGCGCTTCGATCAGCTCGGGAAGCTCCGTCAGAACGTCTTCCCGTTTTCTTCGGTAATACACAGGAGCAATGATCTGCCGGAACCGGGGCGCGGAGGACAGGGACTCCATCCCGTGAATCTGAGAAGCGATCTGCGGCCGGAGGATGCGGATCAGCGAGACCATCTCGTCAACTCTGTTTTCCAATGCGGTGCCCGTCATTAACAGCAGCCGTTCGGTATGCATGGAAAGCTCTTTGGTATTCACAGTCCTTCTTGCCTCAGGATTCTTGATATAATGCGCTTCATCCACCACGAGCAAAGAGAACATAAAGTCCTCCGGAAGCTTGAAATAAGCGGTCGTCTCGTAAGTGGTGACAGCGACACCGCCGGTTTTGACCCACTGTTTTAACGCTCCGCTTCTTCCCGCGCCGTGGATCTTGATCGTATTGAGCTTGCTCATTTTCCGGATCTCTCTGATCCAGTTCGTCAGTACGCTGGCAGGGCAAACAACGACAAAATGCGTTGCGCCGGTATTCCTCAAAGACACCATTGCTGCGATCGCCTGTACGGTTTTGCCGAGGCCCATCTCATCGCCGAGAAGGACCCTTTCCTGATGCAGGATGTATTTTACGCCCCATTCCTGATATCTTCGCAGAGCGCAGGTGAGGCCGTCCGGGAAAAACGCTTCCTCCTGGATCTCCTGCGCTAAATCCTCGGGAAGGCCGTATACCGAATCGTCGTTTCCGAGCATGCCGGGAACGATCTCTTCAAGGATATTGAAAAACAGGATCGGCTGCTTTTCGAAATCCCGCCACGCTTCATCGGCGGGAAGCGTATTCACCGCGTCAAATTCGGCAAAAACGGCGTTGACGTGATTTCTGAACGCGCCTGCTTTAAGATCCGATAGGTACTGATACGCGCGGATCGCGTCCTGCTTTTTTTCACGGGAAAGGAAGATCCATTTCAGACCGTTCCCGGAAACGCTCAATGCGGATATTGCGTCCTCTATCGGCATGCGGTATTCTCCCAGTAGATTGCTGCAGGCAATGCCGAGCCGCTCGCTTCGACGGAAGCGGGAGATCATCGTCACAAGAATTGTCGATTCCCGCGTTTTGTTGTCCGTACTCAGCCGGATCTTGATCCCGGGACGCGCTTTGGCAGCCATATCATTCACGATACGCATGATGGACACAGCCGCGTCTTCACTGATGCCGTAAACGGACGCGAGGGAATGAACGTTGGCAGCCGCAAGATCGGCAATCGTCCGATACCCGTGATCCCGGAGTGCTTTGACGTGAAAGCCGCGTCCGCTGCGATTCAGTTCTTCCACGGGAGCGTCGCGAAGGACCGCAAGGACTTCCTTCGCAATAAGCGCGTCCGCTGCGGCTTTGATTTGTTCGCGATAACCGGGAACGGTCCCTTCAACCGTTTGCAAGGCGTTGAGAACCTTGCCGTATTCCTCTGTCAGTTGTCTGGCGTCCGATGCGCTGAAAGGTCTTGCCAACGTGATGCGCCTCCTTGTGAAGTTTATTCGAATTATAGCAAAGCAGCCAGAGAAAGTCAAGAAAAGGGGCTCTGCAGTTAACAGTAAAGTCCCAAGAATCGGTCTTCCTATATTGTAAAACAAGAAGACGGCTGTTTGGCTTAAGGAGGAAGCCATGAAAAAGAAGACGACAGACGTGAACTATCATATGAGTTTATCCGATCGGATCACGATCGAACAGGGGTTGTGCGACGGAAAAACCTTTACTCTGATTGCCGGAGAACTTCACAGAGATCCTTCAACAATCGCAAAAGAGGTCAAGAAAGCCATAGGCTTTGCGGAGCGAAAAGCCTATCCTGTAGACTGTAAATATGTAAAGAATTGCCGAAGAAGCGATCTGTGTATCGGTACGGATTGCACGTCGTTCTGCAAGAACTGCTCCGCAGTAGACTGCACGACGGTATGCAGAAGGAGAGTTCCGGGACGGTGTGAAAAACTGGATAAACCGCCATACGTATGCAATGGCTGCCCGAATCGGATCGGCTGTCATCTTGATAAAAAGGTTTACCGGGCAAAGGACGCACAGCGGCTGTACGAGAAAAAGCTCACAGATTCCAGAAAAGGGATCAATCTGACCCGGGAGGAATTGCAGCGGCTGAATGAACTTGTTTCCCCTCTCATTTTACAGCATCAGTCGCTCAGCCACATATACGCAACGCACGCCGAAGAGATCGGCGTCTGCCGGACAACGCTCTACAAGTATATCGCAGAAGGGTATCTTGACGCGAAAACAATGGATCTGCCGAGAAAAATCCGTTACAAGAAACGAAAAAAGGCAAAAGTGAAGCAAAACAACGACTACAAATATCGCAGCGGCAGGACCTATCGGCATTTTGAAAACTTTGTTGCGGCAAATCCGGAAACAGACGTCATTGAAATGGATACCGTCAAGGGAACCCGGAAAAAGGGGCCGTGCCTTTTGACGATGCTTTTCCGGTCTTCCGGGCTGATGCTGATTTTCCTTTTACCGGATTGTACGTCGGCGGCTGTTGTTCGCTTGTTCAACGAACTGACTGAAAGACTCGGGGTGGAACTTTTTCGAAAAACCTTTCCGGTATTTCTTACTGATAACGGCGCGGAGTTTAAGGATTCCATGGGTATCGAATGCACCCCGGACGGAGAGCTTCGCACGCGCGTTTTCTATTGTGATCCGCAGCAGTCAAATCAAAAATCCCGTTTGGAACGCAACCATGAATATATTCGTTACGTCATTCCAAAGGGCGTCAGTATGCACTGGCTCAAGCCGGAACAGGTTCGCCTTTTGATGAACCACATCAACGCCACCAAAAGAGATTCCCTCAACGGACATTCTCCGTATGAGCTTGCAGCGCTTCTGATAGATAAAAAAGTACTGGATTCTCTTGGCCTGACGTATGTCACTCCCGACTACGTCCAATTGAATCCAGCACTTTTCAAACCGTAAACTGATTACGCCCAGCCGGACAGCCGTCTTTGAATATCCCAATCAAAACAGACGGCCGGATTTTATTTTTGACCAAATTTCCCCGACCGTCTTTTCGGCCTGCGCATATTCAGCTTATCAGCGCCTATTTTACACCATTTTTATTCATTTGAAAAGCCCAAAAATGTATGAAATCGGTAAAATTTGATGATCCATCATGGTTTACCGGATTCTACAATTGAATTCAACCGTCCGCTCAATTCCGTAAAATAGATTGCAGAATTCCCATAAAAACTGCTTTTTCGTTGAAATTCTTGATTTTATTTGATATTATATAAAATAGAGTTTTAGTATCCTTTTTTACGGGGGCAGATTATGGACGTTTTGGATAATATCAACAAAACGGTTTTAGACTCTTTGCAAGAGAACATCCACGCCGGAAGCAAGATTTCCATTGCTGCGGCTTGCTTTTCTATTTATGCATACGCGCAGCTCAAAAAGGAACTGGAAGGCGTAGAAGCCTTGCGGTTTATTTTCACCTCTCCGACTTTTACGCAGGAAGTCTCCACAAAAAAAGAAAGCCGGGAGTTTTTCATCCCCAAGCTCCACCGGGAAAAAAGCCTCTACGGGACAGAATTTGAGGTAAAACTCCGCAACGAATTAAGTCAGAAGGCGATCGCGCAGGAATGCGCAGACTGGATCCGGAGAAAAGCCCAATTTCGTTCCAATGTTACAGGCGAATATATGATGGGCTTTATGAATGTTGACACAGTTTCTTATGCGGCGTTGAATGGGTTTACAACCGTCGATCTCGGCTGCGAACGGGGGAACAACGCCTATTACCCGGTTCAAAAATCGGACGCTTACGAGAACAACAAGTATTATCTGCGGCTTTTTGACGAACTATGGAATGACAAGAAAAAGCTTGCAGACGTCACACAGGAAGTGATCGAAAGCATTTCCGCCGCGTACAAAGAGAACTCGCCTGAATTTATTTACTTTGTGACCCTTTACAACATTTTCAACGAGTTTCTCGATGACATCAGCGAGGACGTTCTTCCCAACGAAGCGACAGGTTTCAAATCCAGCAAGATCTGGAATATGCTGTATAATTTCCAGAAGGACGCCGCGCTTGCCATTATCAATAAACTCGAAAAATATAACGGTTGTATTTTGGCTGACTCTGTCGGTCTCGGCAAAACCTTCACCGCGCTTGCAGTCATAAAGTACTATGAAAACCGCAATAAATCGGTGCTGGTCCTTTGCCCCAAAAAGCTGGCAAACAACTGGAATACATACAGAGATAATTACCTGAATAACCCCATCGCGGCAGACCGCCTGAACTATACCGTTCTTTATCATACGGACCTGAATCGCAGACAGGGCACGTCCAACGGCGTTGATCTTTCCCGCATCAACTGGGGAAACTATGATCTTGTAGTCATTGACGAGTCACACAATTTCCGCAACGGCGGAAACAGCTTGACGGACGATCGAAAAAAAGACAACAGGTACGACAAGCTGCTCAAAGAGGTCGTTCGCAAAGGGGTAAAGACAAAGGTCCTGATGCTGTCGGCAACACCGGTCAATAACCGCTTTTACGATCTCAGGAATCAGCTGCAGCTTGCCTACGAGGGCGACGCTTCTCTGCTTGACGACAAACTGAATACAACGCATACAATCGACGAAATCTTTCGTTCTGCACAGAGAGCTTTTACCACATGGTCGAAGCTGCCGCCGACGGCCAGAACAACGGAACGTCTGCTTTCGATGCTCGACTTTGATTTCTTTGAGCTGCTCGACAGCGTAACGATCGCCCGCTCCAGAAAGCATATCCAAAAATATTATAACACGGTCGATATCGGCACCTTCCCGACGCGGCTGCCGCCGATCTCCGTTTATCCGAAGCTGACGTCCTTGAACAATGCCATAACATACAAAGAGATCTACGGCCAGCTGGACATGCTGTCCCTCTCTGTATATATGCCTTCCTATTACATCCAGCCGAGCCGTATGCAGAAATATGCCGCCGTTTTCGGAGATCAGGAAGACCGCTTAACGCAGCAGGGACGTGAAGCCGGTATTCGCCGTTTGATGGCGATCAACCTGATGAAACGGCTGGAAAGCTCTGTGCATGCCTTCCGCTTGACGGTACATCGTATCGACGAGCTGATTACCTCTACGATTTCCATGATCGACCGCTTCCGCGGCGGATCAAAGCAGCTTGATCTGATCGACGTTACGGATTATGACCTCGACACGGAAGACGGTGAAGAGGAAGAGCTTTTCATGATCGGCAAAAAGGTAAAGATAGACCTTGCCGATATGGATTACGTTACATGGAGAAAAAGCCTGCAGCGGGACAAGGAGACCTTGGATCTGCTGATCGAGATGGTGGCGGATATCACCCCCAAATACGATTCCAAGCTCCACCGTCTTCAGGCGCAGATCGCGGGAAAAGTATCCGCGCCCATCAATCCGGGGAACAAAAAAGTCATCGTGTTCACCGCATTTGCGGATACGGCGGAATATCTGTATCAAAATCTGGCCCCGTTCCTTTTGGAGCGATTCGGGCTTCATACGGCTATGGTGACAGGGTCTGTTGACGGCCGCACAAACGCCGGGCTTCGCAAAACGGATCTGAATACCGTTCTGACCTGCTTCTCCCCCATCTCAAAGGACAAGTATTTGCTGATGCCGGACGACGACGTCACCATCGACGTCCTGATCGCCACCGACTGTATTTCCGAAGGTCAGAACCTGCAGGACTGCGACTATCTTATCAATTTTGATATTCACTGGAACCCGGTTCGCATTATCCAGCGGTTCGGGCGAATCGACCGTATCGGCAGCAGAAACCAACAGATCCAGCTCGTCAATTTCTGGCCGGATGTTACATTAGACGAGTACATTAACCTGAAATCACGCGTCGAAAGCCGCATGAAGATCGTAAACATCACGGCGACGGGTGACGATAACCTTTTGAGTCAGGACGAGATCGCCGACCTCGAATACCGCAAAGCGCAGCTCAAACGGCTGCAGGAAGAGGTCGTGGATATTGAGGATATGGGCAGCGGCATTTCGATCATGGACCTCGGGCTCAACGAATTCCGCTTGGATCTGCTCTCTTATATCAAAGACGACCCCAACGTCGAGAAAGCCCCGGCGGGTATTCACAGCGTTGTTCCTGCCACGCCGCAGACGCCGCCCGGCGTGATCTTTGTGCTCAAAAACCGTTCGGGAACCGTAAACATCGACCAGACAAACCGGCTGCACCCCTTCTATCTCGTCTACGTCCGGAACGACGGCGAGATCGAAGTCAATCACCTGTCGCCCAAAAAACTTCTTGACGCCTTCCGGCTTGCCTGCAGAACAAAGACCGATCCCATTCCGGACGTTTATCATGCGTTCAACGAAGAGACAAAAGACGGCCGGGATATGCGCAGGTATTCCGCACTTCTGAGCGATGCCATATCCTCTATCGTAAAAGTGAAAGAAGAAAGCGATATCGCAAGTCTGTTTTCCGCAGGAGGAACGTCGGCGCTGACGTCGGCCATCAGCGGATTAGACGATTTTGAATTGATCTGTTTTTTGGTGATGAAGTAAGGAGGACAACAATGAAAGGGCTTCGATTGTTCAACCCACGGATTGACGTTATATGTGAAGCCCGGTTCAAGTGCTGAAGAATACGCTATTCAAAACGAAGAAAGTTATTTATTATGGTGATTTTTCCCAAGACTACAGAATTCAACCGAAGAATTCCCAAGCAGAAGTTTTACGAAAACCTGTCGGTGACGCCGCAGATCCGACGGGCTTTTATGGAGCAGATTCAAGGCATCTGGTGGGCAAACAAGATCGCCCCGTCCACGCTGAATATTGAGGCCGGCGAGACCGTGACGGAGATCGAGGTGTTCACCGTTAAACTCTCCGCCCCTTCTCTGGATGAAGCGGTCTTGCGGCTGATCGACCGAGAGATCCCTTATCATATCGTTTTTCTGCTCTCTTATGAAGACAAGGTTCAGGCGTGGACTGCCTATAAAGAGCACAGCGCCGGGAACGCCGCTTTCAAGGTTGGCGCGTATTATCATACGGATTGGATGGCCCAAGAAGCGCTCCCGCTCCGGATCGAAGGCCTGACCACCGACGCCGTCTATGAGAACTTTGTCCGGCAGATCGCAGGCGACGCCCTGAAAAGCACAGCCGGAGAAACGCTGAAAGCCGCCGTTGAAAAAGCACAGGCAAGGGAAAAACTGCAAAAAGAAATCGACCGGCTGGAAAAACTCGCACGGGCAGAAAAACAGCCGAAGAAGAAGTTTGAATATTCGCAAAAGATAAAAGAATTGCAAAGGCGTATAATCCGGGAGGTAAAGTAGATGGGACGAAAGAACTTATATACGGTCTTGAATGAACTTGATTTTAATGTATTAAAAGAGATTTCAAGGCTCCATTCAATCATTCTGGAGAAAGAGATTTGTTTCCCAAAACGGTCAATTTCATTTAAGGAGTATGTTGACACATTTTACTTCCTGCAATTGCCTTTTCGTGGAACTGCTAACAGTTTTGATGAGTTATTAGATGATTTGGGAATAGACTTTCTAAGTGATGATGAAGAAACATTGTTCTTATTTGCAGAATTGTTGTTAGGATTGAATCCGCATTCGTTTGATGTTTTTGAGGGATATGAAATAGAACAGAGGACTGCAGTCTCAATCTATAACCATATATGTTCTAATATAAAGGAGATTTGCAGGCGAACGAACCACAAGATTGTAAAATCTGATGGTCACTTAATAATTGATGAAAACAATAAACGAACTACACTTGCAGTGGAGTTAACAGATGACCCCGATTTGGCACTATCTTTGATTGAATATACACACTATGCAAAAAAGGGCCATTTAGAGGAAAAGAGAAAAATCCTTTCTCAGATAGGTCTTTATATAGAGCCGTGGTTAAAAGATCACCGCTTGCAAATAGCAGGGTATAAAGCATTGGAATCTGATGCAGGCTTTTTGTTGAACAAATTCCATATCCGGCACAACAACAAGGAGGGGCAGAACGCTCAAGAATACATTCGTACAATCAATGAAAAAGACTTGGAAGATTGGTATGATAAAGCATATAATGTTTTACTTTCCGTCATTATCATTAACGAACAGATTAACATCAGCGGGGAGATTCGAGAATTGAAGAAGAATTATCAATGGAAGGACTAAAAGGAGAATTCTTTTATGGATAAACTGAAAATGCACTCAATCAATAAGGTAGATGAAAATATCCGGCGGATCGGGGAATTGTTTCCGAATTGTCTGACGGAGCGGCTGAACGAAGAGGGAAAGCCGGAGGCGTGTATTGATTTTGATATGCTCAGACAAGAGCTTTCTTCCGTTGTCGTGGAGGGGAACGAAGAGCGCTATCAGTTTACGTGGCCGGATAAGAAGAAGTCCATACTGCTGGCGAACGCGCCTATTTCCGCCACGCTGCGCCCTTGCCGGGAAGAAAGCGTGGATTTTGACACCACCGAAAACCTGTATATCGAGGGCGATAACCTCGACGTGCTCAAACTCCTGCAGGAAACCTATCTTGGCAAGATCAAAATGATCTATATTGACCCGCCGTATAACACCGGCAACGATTTTGTATATGAGGATGATTTCGCTGAAAGTGCGGGAGAATACCTTGCCAACAGTGGGCAGTATGACGATCAGGGCAATCGACTTGTGACCAATCTCGACAGTAACGGGCGGTTTCATACGGATTGGTTAAATATGATTTATCCTCGATTAAAAATTGCCAAAAACTTATTAACTGATGACGGAGCAATCTTTATTAGCATAGATGAAAATGAAGTGAATACGTTAAAAACTATTTCCGATGAGGTTTTTGGTGCAAGTAATTTTATAGCAGAACTTATTTGGTCTGCAGGAAGGAAAAACGATTCAAAATATATTTCGGTTTCTCACGAATATATCTTGTGTTATTTCAAGAACGCACAATATATCAAGGATAATAAAATTACTTGGAGAGAAAGAAAGCAAGGACTGGAGGAAATATACTCGGAATATGAAATTTTAAAGAGACAATATGGAACGAACACAAAGATAATAGAATCTGAACTGAAAAAATGGTATAAAGCTCTTCCTGATGGCCATCCCGCAAAAGATCATTCTCATTATAATAAAGTCGATAATTGTGGTATTTATTTTGCATCTGATATTTCATGGCCAGGTGGAGGTGGACCGAAATACGAAATACTTCATCCGATCACACATAAGCCAGTAAGAATTCCTTCACGTGGTTGGATTACTAATAAAGAGACCCTGTTGAAATGGATAGCAGATGGAAAAGTGAATTTTGGTGATGATGAAACTGCTGTACCAACAATAAAATCGTATCTGTCCGATCATGAATATGGTGTTCCATATAGTGTATTTTATCAGGATGGTCGAGCGGCATCTAAACGACTTGCGACTTTGATGGGTGAAAAGGTTTTTGAGAATCCGAAAGATGAGGAAATCCTGAAACGGCTCATAGAATTCTGTGGAACAGATGATGGTGATATTGTTCTTGACTTTTTCGCCGGATCTGGAACAACTGCTCACGCAATGTTTTTAGCAAATGTTGACCAAAAAAAGAAACGTAAATTCATATTAGTTCAATTACCAGAAAAGATTGACCCTGACCGAGCATCATCTGAGAAGAGCAAAAAAGTCGCAAGATGTGCAATTGAACTGTTGGATTCGCTTTGCTGTCCTCATAATATATGTGAGATAAGTAAAGAGCGTATTCGCAGAGCGGGAAAAAAGATTAAAGAAGAACGGCCTTTGACAACGCAAAATCTCGATATTGGTTTCCGTGTTCTGAAACTGGATTCCTCCAACATGAAGGACGTGTATTATTCCCCAGAGGATACAACGCGGTCCCTGTTTGATACCGCTGTGGACAATATCAAAGAAGACCGCACGCCGGAAGATCTGCTGTTCCAAGTGATGCTCGACCTCGGCATTTTGCTTTCCAGCAAAATTGAAGAAACGGAAATCGTCGGAAAGAAAGTCTTTAACGTTGCCGACGGCTTCCTGATCGCCTGCTTCGATAAGGACGTCACCGACGAGGTCATCACGGAGATCGCCAAGCAAAAGCCCTATTATTTCGTCATGCGCGACAGCTCCATGGCCTCCGACAGCGTCGCCACCAACTTCGACCAAATCTTCGCCACCTACAGCCCTGAAACAGTAAGGAAGGTTCTGTGAAAAAATGTCTTTCGAACAATATCGCAATTACTATCTGATAAAAGCTTTTGGCAACAAACAACATCGAGATGATTTTAACTCCGGGAAAGAAATATACATTAACTCTGTGGAATTCTTTCATAATCATGGAAATCTTTTTCAAGGTGATTTTGAAGGAGGTATCGTTCAACAACCTGATAATAGTCCCGGAAAACTGATTTTTACAAAAGAGCATCAATCATTGGAGCAAATTGTAAATAAATACAGGAGCAATCAATACTCTGCGGATGATTATGTTGTAGATACCACCGGATTTAAAGCTTTTATTTCCGGACACATCTGTTGTTTTGCACTGTTTCCGAAATCAAGTTTTATTTTCTGTGATAATCAGATTGTTTTTAACGAGAATGATGCAACTATTCAAAAAGAGTTTTATAATTATCTAAATGGATATGCACAGGACAAGGGATATACTTTTTTCAGTGTTTACGATGCGGAAGCGTTTCTGCAATTATTTTGTGAAGGCATGATGGAAAAAGGATATGCACTCTGTTATGGACCTGTTGACTATCATTCTATGACGGCAGAAGAAAGAATCCGGAATTATCAGCACGGAAATATTCAATCTATTGTTTTTACAAAGGATTCTCGTTTTGCCTATCAAAAAGAGTTTAGAGTGTTTTTACAATCCCATAATTATAAAAACGAACCGATCAAAGAAAGCGGAATCGACTTTAGATCAAGCATTGTTTGTAGTTTAGCTTATCTGACGCCGGAGTATTACAAAAGCATATCAAATCATACTGCTGAATAAAAGGAAACACTTTGATATGAAACAACAAACTCAAAAAACATCTATCCGTTTTTTTAACGACGTAGCCGTGCGTTCCGTCTGGGATGAAGAGAATTCCAAATGGTGGAGCAGTGCTGTGGATATTTCCGAAGCGCTCACAGGGAGCAAAAATCCCCGTGCGTATTGGAATGCCCTAAAAAAGAGAAATGCTGAGTTGTCAACAATTTGTCGACAACTAAAATTGACTGCCGCAGACGGAAAACGGTATTCCACGGACGTTCTGGATGAAGACGGAATCAACACGCTGCTTGCTTTTCTTCCCCGAAGGAACAACGATACTTTTCTCAAATGGGTCAAAGGAATGGGAAATACCACAGATGAGAAAAGCAAAGAAAAAGCCTATGATCTGTTTGAAAGCGGCGTGATCGATGAAATCGAAGTCGGTACCGTGAAAGGTCTGCAGCAGATCCACGCCTATATTTTCGGCGGACTATATGATTTTGCCGGACAGATCCGCACGAAAAACATCAGCAAGGGTGGTTTTCTGTTTGCTGTTGCCGCTTATCTGCCGGATGTGCTGCGGGATATTGAAAAAATGCCTGAAACAACCGAAACGGAGATCTTCAAAAAGTATATTGAAATGAATATTGCTCACCCGTTTTTGGAAGGCAACGGCAGAAGCACAAGAATCTGGCTGGATCTGATTCTGAAAAAGAATCTTTCTCTGTGCGTGGATTGGAGTAAGATCGATAAAAAAGACTATCTTGCGGGAATGAAAAAAAGCACCGTGGATGACGCCGATATTATGCTTCTGCTGACCAATGCGCTGACAGATAAAATTAACGACCGCGAGATCTTTATGAAGGGGATCGATTATTCTTACTATTATGAAGAGGTTGACGGTTCGGAGGAATTAACGTGAAGTTTCAATTTAAGGTTCAACAATACCAAACCGACGCGGTCAACGCCGTGGCGGAGGTGTTCAATGGGCAACGAAAAGCCGCGCGGACAAGCTATATCCGTGACGTCGGGTCGAAGAAATATGAGCAGACCCAAATGTCCTTTCTCTCGGCGGACGAACAGGTCTCGCTGGACGATATTCTGAACGACACCGGCTACAAAAATGAGGACGTGGAGCTGACCGACGAGCAGCTTCTTGCCAACATCCGCCGCTTGCAGACCTTTAACAATATCAAGCTTTCCCCTACACTGGTCAGGGATCTTGGCCGGTGCAGTCTGGATATTGAAATGGAGACCGGCACGGGCAAAACCTACGTCTATATCAAAACCATGTTCGAGCTGAACCGGCGTTATGGGTGGAGCAAATTCATCGTTGTTGTGCCCTCCATCGCGATCCGCGAGGGCGTGAAAAAGAGTTTTGAGATCACAGCCGATCACTTCATGGAGCAGTACGGCAAAAAGGCGCGGTTTTTCGTTTATAACAGCTCTAACCTTACGCAGCTCGATAACTTCTCCGCAAGCGCCGGGATCAACGTCATGATCATCAATACGCAGGCGTTTGCATCCTCCCTGAAGGAGGGCGCCAACAACAAAGAAAGCCGTATCATTTACTCCAAACGCGATGAGTTCGGTTCCCGCCGGCCTATTGACGTCATTAAAGCCAACCGTCCGATCATTATTCTGGATGAACCCCAAAAGATGGGCGGCGAAGTCACGCAGAAGGCGCTCAAAAACTTTAATCCGCTCTTTTCTCTGAACTACTCCGCTACCCACGCCAAACAGCATAACCTTGTGTATGTGCTGGACGCGCTGGACGCTTTCAACAAGCGTCTTGTAAAAAAGATCGAGGTCAAAGGCTTTGAGGTCAAAAACTTCCGTGGGACGGACAGTTACCTTTATCTGGAACAGATTCTTCTTTCGAGCAAGGAGCCACCGAAAGCTCGCTTAGAATTTGAAATTGGCTATAACAAATCCATCAACCGCGAGACGAGAAAAGTGGGCGTCGGGGACGATCTATACTATCTCTCGCAGGAAATGGAGCAATATAAGGGATACACCGTTTCCGAGATCGATCCCATCCGCGGAACCGTGACGTTCACAAACGGCGAAGTTATCGCCGTCGGCGAAGTGCGCGGCGACGTCTCCGAAAAGGATATGCGCCGGATCCAGATCCGGGAGACGATCCTCTCACATTTTGAGAAAGAGGAAGCGCTGTTTCAGAAAGGGATCAAAACTCTATCCCTCTTCTTTATCGACGAAGTGGCAAAATATCGGCAATATGATGAAGAAGGCAACGAACAGCTTGGCGAATACGGAAAGATGTTTGAAGAAGAATACATCTCCGTATTAAACGACTATGTCACTATTGCCAATACACCCTATCAAAAGTACTTAAAAAGCACTTGCGCAGACGTTGGCGCTGTTCACAAGGGATATTTCAGCATCGACAAGAAAACCGGCAGAAGCATCGACAGTCAGCTAAAACGCGGAAGTGAGTTCTCCGACGATATTTCCGCGTACGACCTGATCCTTAAAAACAAAGAACGTCTTCTGAGCTTTGAGGAACCCACACGCTTCATTTTCTCTCATTCTGCGCTGCGCGAAGGATGGGATAATCCAAACGTATTCCAGATCTGCACCTTGAAGCATTCTGACTCAAATACCGCGAAGCGGCAGGAAGTCGGGCGCGGTCTTCGGCTGTGCGTGAATCAGTCCGGAAGCCGTATGGATGCCGAAAGCTGCGGCGACGCGGTTCATGACATCAACATGCTCACGGTTATCGCCAGCGAAAGCTATAAGGACTTTGTCGGCTCGCTGCAATCGGATATGAAAGACGTTCTCTACGACCGCCCGACAAAGGCCACAATTGAGTATTTTGAAGGCAAAACTGTGATGATCGGAGAGGAACCGGTCACCATCGATGCAAAGCAGGCGAAAGAGATTTACCGCTATCTGCTCAAAAATGACTATATTGATGACGATGATAAAGTAACAGACACTTACCGTGCGGATCTTGCCAACAACTGTCTGATGCCCCTGCCTTTGGGACTGCAAGAGATCGCGGACGGGGTTCATAAGCTCATTCAGGGCGTCTTTGACGAACGCGTGCTTCGTGATATGGTAAAAAATGCACACGAAACGAAGGTCAAAGAGAATCCCCTCAATGACGATTTCTATAAAAAAGAATTCCAGACGCTCTGGAATTATATCAATCACAAATATGCGTATACCGTGGAGTTTGACAGCAATGAACTTATCCGAAAGTCCATTTCGCACATTGACGATAGACTGTTTGTCTCTCAGTTACAATATACAACCTCTGTCGGTCAGCAGAAAACCGATATGAATGAGTATGAAATCGAGAGGGGCGCTTCCTTTGGCGCAGTGAAAACGCGTACCCAAACGCTCAAACACAATGAGACCAGTCGGGTCAAATACGATCTTATCGGAAAAATCGCGGAGGGTACGGTTTTAACCAGAAGAACCGTGGCGGCGATTTTGTCCGGGATCAGAGAAGACAAGCTGTATATGTTTCGTAACAATCCGGAAGAATTTATTACAAAGATTATTAAGCTCATTAAGGAACAAAAGGCAACGATGATCGTGGAACATATCTCCTATGATCAGATCGAAGGCAGCTACGACAGCGCGATTTTTACGGCGGAAAAAGCTTCGCAGCCATTTGAAAAGGCGTTCCGGGCGAACAAGGCAATTCAGGACTACGTCTTTACAGACGGCTATGCGGCGGATGGACAGTCAACAGAACGGAAATTTGTATCCAGTCTTGATTCCGCAGACGAGGTGGTTGTTTACGCAAAACTTCCGAAAGGGTTTTCGATCCCGACTCCTGTCGGAAATTATTCCCCGGACTGGGCGATCGCATTCAAAGAGGGAACCGTCAAGCACATTTACTTTATCGCTGAAACAAAGGGAACGATGGACTCCCTTCAGCTCAAACCTATTGAACAGGCCAAGATCAATTGTGCGAAGCGTCTTTTTAATGATATTTCTACCGGTCAGGTCCGATATGATGCTGTCAATGATTATCAGCAGCTTTTAAGTCTGATAAACTCTATGCAATAAAAGCATCTGATTTGAATGATACAGATTTCGTTATAGAAGATAATGTTGTTGTAAAAGTTAACAGAAAAGCGAAGATATACCTTTTCTTATCAATGAAAGTCTACCCCAAAGCCACTTCAGGAGAGATGATCAGCTTTTCGCAATTCTCCTAAAATCAGGCTGCATATTCCCCAAATCCATCAGCATAATAGTTTACCCGGGATTATGATAAAGGCAAAACATCAAAATTCATCCTGCCATTCAAAGAAAACCGAAAACCACTTCCGGCCTTACCGAGCGGGATTGCTTCTTCGGGTTCTTTGACGATGAACGAAAGCTTGCCGTTGTAACTGCATTCTCCCAGATAATACGAAACAGCCACTCACAGGAGGGTGGCTGTTTTCCTATTTGTTCTGTTTTTTGAAAGCCGTTCTCTCGGTTTTAGTCCTGCCTGACGTTGGCTTCCTCTTCCGGAGACAGGATCTTCAGCACGCGCTTGAGCGCAAAAGCGCAGAAATACGGGAAGGTGTACACGGCGTTTTCGTGTCCGATGTTCCCGTGGGACAATTTGATCCCGAAGCGGACGTCCGGGTAATGCGCCGAGTCGATCAGGGTGCGCATGGATTTGGATCTGCCGTCCGCCGCCTTGACCTCCACCGGGATCAGGGATCTTGCGGTGCGCAGGAAGAAGTCCTCCTCCAATGTTCCGTTCTGTCGTTTATAATAGTACAGCGGATATCCCTGCTTACGGAGCGCTTCGGCGACAACGTTTTCATACAGCGCCCCCTTATAGACGCCCATGTTCCGGTTGGCACGCAGATCATCCTGCGATTCCTCGTCCAGCATCGAAACCAAGAGCCCCGTATCGGCAAAATAAAGCTTGAAGCTGTCGGGATCGTAATTGCCGCCCAGCGGTAGCTCCGGGAATTCCATACAAAAGCACATATTCACCATTCCCGCGTCCGCCAGCCATTCTGCACAGCCTCTGTAATCGCGGAAGCGCGCGCCGGAGGCGACCTTGGAGATCTGGAACTTTTTGTTTTCCTGCGCAAGCTGCGGGGCGACCCGGTTAAAGACGTTGAGGATGCGCGTCTGATCCAACCCGGCAGCGTATTTCCGGATGTCCTCCTTATAGTCCGCAATCAGCTGCCGCTGCGTATCGAGCGAGCCTTCAAAGGTACCGCGTTCAATAAAGGACGCAACGACGGCAGGCATACCGCCGAGGATCGTGAATTCGAGAAACAGCGCATGATAGACGTCCATTTCCAACGCCGAAAACGGGCGCAGCTGAGTCATGTGCTCCACGAGCGAAGCCACCTGCGCGTCGGAATACCCCTTCGCCCACAAAAATTCCTCAAAGTCGAGGGAGAACATCTCATAGTCGGTTTTATACCCGACAGAATTGCTCTCGATCTTCCTGTAGTTGACGCCGAGCATGGATCCGCTGCAGATCACGTCGTAGGCGCCGTCTGAACAAAAGAACTTGAGGCTGGTGGCGATCTCCGGGAACTCCGTGATCTCGTCAAAGAAAATCAGCGTCTCACCGGGGATGAACCGCTTGTTCGGATCGATCAGAGAAATGTTTTTCACGATACTCGCCGCGTCATACCCGTCGGCAATGATCCGTTTATATTTCTCGTCCCGCACGAAGTTGATCTCGATCACGCTCTTGTAGTTCTCCGCCGCGAAATGCAGGATGGACTCCGTCTTACCCACCTGTCGGCTCCCCTTCACGATCAGAGGCTTGTGCGAAGGATCCGCTTTCCAGTTTGAAAGATAAGCGTCAATTTTTCTTTTCAGGTACATTGAAAGCACCTCCCAAAGGATAGTATACACAAAATCATAGCGAAAATCAACTGCATTTTACACAAAATCATAGCGAACTTTTTTATAATTCCCACATTTTATTCTCAACTCAATTTTACACGAAATTACAGGGAAAGGCGATTTTAAAACGAAAAAAACCCTGACAACGGTTTTATCCGAAATCAGGGGATCCCTTTTTGTTATTTTCGCATTTCGGCCTCACGCAGCAGTTTGAGCGCAGTAAAGATATAATCCTCATACCGGGATACGGGGACGTTGTCGGGGATCAGGGTTCTGATCTTGTCCATCTTTATCGTCAGACGTTCTTTCTGATTTCCCTTGAGTTCTGAAAGAACGCTGTAAACGCCGTCTCTTGTAAGGCCGCCTTCTTGAAAAAGACTGCGGAGACGAATTGCCTGCGCGTGGGAGGGCGTGCTCTCGTTTTCGTCGATGAAGTCAACGACGTCGCGCTGGCTGTCTTCGTCCAGATAGGAGAGCTCAACAGCCGGGCGCATCTTGATCCGCTCTTCGTCGACGAACTCCAGCAGCTCCGGTACGAGGAAGGTCAGCCGGACAAATCTGCGCACCTGTTCCCTGCTGTCTTCAAACTGTTCATTGGTTCGGAAATCTGACCCCACTGGTGTCAGATTTTTTTTCGGCCTTCCCGGGAGCTTATTGAGCGCTTCGAGTTTCATCTTATACGCGAACGCCTTCTCGCTCGGCAGGAGCTTCTGGCGCTGCTGCATATTGGAATCGAGCATGAGGAGCGTCGCGGTCACGTCGTCGCAAGGTTCAATGAGTGCGGGGATCCCGGTCTGACGCAGGACCTCGCAGGCTCTTTTTCTTCGGTGCCCGGAGAGGATCTGGAACCGATCTCCAACGGGACGCACGATGATCGGCTGCAAAACGCCGTGGGTGGAAACGCTTTCGAGCAGGTTCAGAAATTCCTCATCCCGACGCAAACGAAACGGAAAGGACGGGAAATCGTCAAGGGCTTCAAGGGGCAAAAACGACAGTTCTTTCGGCATAAAACGGACCTCCTGTTTTCATTGAATGACCCGTTTTGGCGCCTTACCCAAACGCTTTTCCCGGTACCCCCAATTTGGGGATGTCGCTACAAGACTTTGGTGCTGTGATCACTCCGCTTCCTGAAAAAACAGGGGCGGATGATCCCGGTTTTGGAGCTTACCAAAACGCCTCTCAAAAATACCCCCAATTTACACCCCCAATTTGCAGGTTGGCGGATGGTCCGGGCAGGTTGAAATTGAGAGATTATCAGGAAAAACTCGCCGTATTGCGCATAAAAGACGCAAAAAAGCACCGGAAAACGCATAATCCGGTGCTTCCTTGTTGGCTCGTCCGATCCATTTCGATGTTTCGGGACCGAAAGTCAACCGCACAAAATGCCGGAATCCCCTTATTTTTCAATGGTTTTTCGTTGTTCGGAAGAGCTTTTTTTTCTGTGAAAAGTGCTTCCGTCCCATTTAAATGTTTAGAATGCACCCTTATCTTACTTCTAAAAAAAGCCCGTTTCTCCTCATTATCATATCATTCTATTGCCCTTATTACAACCCTAATTCGTATTATTATTTTCACGGATACAACATGAAGAATCCTACTACTCCGTTGACATAATATGAATAAAATGATATGCTGCAACAAGAGAAAACGATTGCGTCTTTTGGAGGAAATACAAATGAAGGGGAATCTTCCCATCAGCGAACTCTGGCACGTGCCGGACGCGGAAACAGAAATATCGAAAAAAACTTTCAGCGTCTGAACCGGGCGCCCTACACCTATGAAACCGTGTTTGACGGAAATCCCGGCTGGCCGGGCGACCGCGACGGCCGGGCCTTGCTGGCTTTTTTGTGCCATTACCATATCAGCGGGCGAAAGATCCCCTGCATGGAACAAATGTTGCGCGATCTCCCGGCGCGGACCAATCCCTGTTTGTTTTTCGGCGACGTGCCTGCAGCCGGCAACGCGAATGAACAGCAGCTTTCCGGACACAACTGGTATCTGCGGGCGCTTTGCGATCAAGCGGATACTTTTCAGGATCCGTTGGCGCTCCGGGCGTTGAAAAGCACGTTTGAAAACCTCTATCTGCCGGCGCTGCCGCTGTATGACGATTATCCGTTGGAGCGCAGCTCTGCCGAAGGCGGCGTGGACGGAAACGTCTGCGGGGAAGCGCACGGATGGACGCTTTCCACCGACGTCGGCTGCGCTTTTATGTGTGTGGATGGCGTCGCTCGGTACTATGCCCTGACCGGCGACGAGCGCGCCCGCGTCTTTTTGGAAAAAACGATCGGCGTTTTTCTGGATGCGGATATGGTTGCCCGCGGATTTCAAACGCACACCTCATTGACCTGTCTGCGAGGTATGCTTTCGTTTTATGAAACGACGCGGCAGGAAAAATATCTGCAGGCAGTCCGGCGGGAATTTGACCGTTATCTGCGTTACGGCATGACGCTGACCTATGAAAACTTCAACTGGTTCGGCAGAGAAGACACCTGGACGGAGCCCTGC
>CACZGD010000026.1:24978-42235 GCA_902780565.1 Oscillospiraceae bacterium | reverse complement strand
TAATTCTGCACGTGCGCTTCCGCGATCCAGCCCGTGCCGATGATGCCGATGCGGACCTTCTTTTCGGTCGAGACCTCTTTGATCTCCTCCACAGCCTCTTTGAATCTGTCAAGAATGTTTCCTGCCATTTTTATTTGACCTCCTGTCAATCAGCTGAGCAAGCCCAGCATTTTATGATGCAGAATCGCGTTCGCCGTCAGCACGGAGCTTTTTTCCCCGATTTTCAGCGGCTGCCCGCGAAGATCTGTTACCGTTGCCCCCGCCTCCGACAGGATCAGAATGCCTGCCGCATAGTCCCAAGGGGAGAGGACCTCCTCAAAAAAGACGTCCGTTCTGCCTGCCGCCACGTTGCAGAGATCGAGCGCCGCGGAGCCGCCGCGCCGGATATCCGCCGTTGCGAGAAAGACGGCGTACAGCTTTTGGAAAAACGCGTTCCCGAGCTCCAGCCGGTTATAGGGCGAGGAGCCGAAGGCAACCAGCGCCTTCTCGAGCGGCCGGTCAGCGACGCGGATCGGGCGTTGATTCAGAAACGCGCCCTGCCCGCGGACCGCCCAGAACATTTCGTCCATATACGGATCGTAGACCGCGCCGAAAAGCGGCTGCTTTTTCTCATACAGCGCCACGCTGATGGCGGAGCAGTGCAGGCCGTGAATGAAATTCGTGGTGCCGTCGATGGGGTCGATGATGAAGCAAAGCCCCTGCTCCAGCAGCTCCGGCGGATTTTCCTTTTCCTCCGCGAAAAAGCCCGCGGTCGGGAACAACTCCGCCAGCGCCAAAATCAGCTTTTCCTGCACCTTCAGGTCATAGACCGTGACGAAATTGGCCGGTCCGGCCTTATCCGTAATGGCGCCGTCGGTCGTCTCCATATCGTGAGCCGCCCGCATCAGTTTACCGCATTCACGCATGGCGGAAAACACGCCTTCCCGCTGTTCCGCCGCAAATAATAACTCACTCATCGAAATCAAACACCATCGTCTTGCCGTATCTTGTGGTCAGGATCGTCTGGAACCCGTTATTCTCGAAGAAGCGGATCAGATCCTCGTTATTTTCCTCGCAAACCGCCATCACGCCCTGCACGAACTTGCGCTTGAGCTGGGACTTCAGCGCGGAGAGCAGCAGCCCGCCGACGCCGAGGTTCTGATGGTCGAGCGACACGTCGATATACAGATGCGCGGGATAATACCTGCGGTACATGGCGTGCTTGAGCATATCGAACTTCGCGTCGACGTAGCATTTCGCGCTGATCGCCGCTGCCTTCGGGATATATTTCTCGGTAAAGGTGCGCTCATAGGTATTATAGTTTTCGCTGCACAGCACGTAGCCGACCACCTTCCCCGCGTCGTCCACGGCAACGAAGCAGTTTTCGCGCTCCTGCTCGATATAGTACTGGCAGCGCATCAGCAGCGTGAAGGTCTTCAGGTCCTCCGGCGCGTTCGCGCAGCCCGCGTTCTCCAGGCAGATCCTTTCGACCTGATCGCGGTCGCCGATATTATAGCGTCTGACTGAAATCATGATCACAACACCTCATTCTGTATTTTACTAAATAATTTTCAAAAAGTCTATATCTTTTTTGAAATTCATGTTAAAATATTGGAAAGGGGGAATTTCCATGAAAATCGCGACCGTCGGCACGTCCGACATCACAAAAAAAATGCTCTCCGCGATCCGCAGCCGGACGGACATCGCGCTTGCCGCCGTGTATTCCCGCAGCGAACGGAAGGCCGAAGCCTTCGCGCGGGAGCAGGGCGCGGGGCTTTGGTTCACGGACCTTGCCGCCATGGCGGCAAGCGACGCCTTCGACGCCGTTTACATCGCCAGCCCCAACGCGCTGCACGAGGCGCAGGCAAGGCTGTTTCTGGAGCACGGCAAGCACGTGCTGTGCGAAAAGCCCATGACCGTGACGCGGGAGGCGGAAGAAGCCCTTTACGCGCTTGCGGAGGAGAAGGGGCGCGTTTATATGGAGGCGATCATGTCGATCCATACCCCGGCGTTCGGGATCCTGCAAAGGGCGATCGGCGGGATCGGGACCGTCCGGTCCGTGAGCCTGCAGTATTGCCAGCTCTCCTCCCGCTACCCGGCGCTTTTTCGCGGCGAGGTCCCGAACATCTTCGATCCCGCAATGAAGGCGGGCTGTCTGATGGACATCGGCGTTTACCCGATCTATCTCGCGGCGGCGCTGTTCGGCAGGCCGAAGCGGATCCTCTCGGCGGCGGAATTCCTGTCCACCGGCGCGGACGCCGCAGGCGCGGCGATCCTGCAATACGACGGGCTGACCGTCGACCTGCACTATTCCAAGGTCGCCCAAAGCTTCGCGCCGAGCGAGATCCTCGGGGATAATGGCACAATCACGATCGACGCGGTCTCGCTTCTCACCGGGATCCGCCTCCGTCAGGACGGCGGCGTGCGGGAGCTTGTCCCGGGGGATCTCAGCCGGGACGACGTGATGGGCGCGGAAGCGAGCTTTTTCGCAAAAACGGTCAAAGAGGGCTATTCGCCCGCCTACCGGTTCGCAAAGGAAACCTCCCTGCTGGTCCGGGAGATCACGGACGAGATCCGCAGGCAGAACGGATTCCCGTTTTAAACAGACCCGGGAACGCAAAAACGGAGGCGCGCGGCCTCCGTTTTATTTTTTATTTGCGGACCTCCAGCCGGTCGCCCGTGTCCGTCACGTCAAAGAACTTCGGGCGCTCATAATCCGTCTGATTCGGGCAATGGAGCGTCAGGCGCACCCTGCCGTTCAGATCCCGGAACAGCATCCCGTGGCCGCCGTCCTCCGTGAACAGATGCGGCAGCTGACGCCACGGACCGGTCACGTCGCCGCTTTCGGAAACGGCAAGGCACTGCGTATAGCTTTCCGTGCAGGTGGACCACATCATGTACAGGCGATCGTTTTCACCGCGCCAGAGGAACGGGCCGTCCGTAACGTACCGCTCCCCCTCCTTCGCGGTCACGCCGCAGGCGTCCGACCCGTGGAAAAGCAGGACCGGCTCCCCCGCCGGGGCCGCAAGATCCGCCGTCAGCGGCATGGCGCACACGGTGCCGTTCAGGATCTGCACGTGCTCGTGGCAGAACACAAGATAAGGAACGCCGTCCTTTGCGACGTAGAGCGTGCCGTCCAGGCTCCACCAGCCGTCCGGCGTCAGGGCGCCGTCGGACAGCGGACGGAACGGCCCCACAGGACTGTCGCTGACCAGAGACCACGTGCCGCGTCTGCCGTTTTCCGGCGTGAACGTGGCGAACATATAATATTTCCCGTGATATTTATGGACCTCCGGCGCCCAGTTGACGTCGCGGTTCATGCCGAAGGCCGCGGAATCGAACACCGGGATCGGCTCGCTCCAGTTTTCGAGGTCCGCGCCGACGTAAACGTCGAAGCCGCCGGTATGCGTACCAAAGTCCTTCGCTCTGGTCCCGTACATATAATAAGTTCCGTTCTCACACAGGACAAACGGGTCCCGGATATTGATGTCCTTGTTTTTCATGGGGGCTCTCCTATTGATTTTATTTACAAAACAGCCGCAGGAAAGGTTTCAGGAACCTCGGGCTGTTCCATACGATGATCTTCATCCGTACCGCCTCCGCTTATGCTTTGATAATGAACACGCCAGCAAGCACGAGCAGCACGGCAAGTGAAATGATGATAAACTTACTGGGGAAGCAATAAGCCAGGAACAGTCCGACGCCGAACGCCGTGACCATAAAGCCCTTTGCCGCCTTATTGTGTCGCATGATCATCTCTCCAGTTCGCGGATTGCCGCGGCTTCGGCTGCGAAGCGAATTCCCGGCAAAACAGTTTATGATTTTACCTTGCCGCATTATACGCAAACGGAGAAAAAGTGTGCCTACTTCCGGTTCCAGTCCTTGAAATCCCTGACCGCCTCATACATCTGGCAGTAGCTGCGGTGCCGTTCGACGGGGATCTTCCCCTCCTGCACCGCCCGCACCACGGCGCAGCCCTTATCGTTCAGGTGACGGCAGGAGGGCGAGAACCGGCAGTCCTCCAGATACGGCGCAAATTCCGGGAAGCACCCGGGCAGCGCCTCCTTGCGGATCGTTTCGCCGTTCTCCTCGAAATCGATCGAGGAAAAGCCCGGCGTGTCCGCAAGCAGCGCGTCGCCGAAGTGATACAGCCGCACGCTGCGCGTGGTGTGCCTGCCGCGCCCCAGCTTTTCGCTGATCTCGTTCGTTTCGAGTGCGAGCCCCGGCAGCAGAGCGTTCAGCAGACTGGATTTGCCGACGCCGGAATTGCCGCTGAAGGCGTTGATCCCGTCCGAAAAAGCCATGCGCAGCTCCTCAAGCCCCTCCCCGGTCTTCGCGCAGCAGCACAGAACCCGAAAGCCCGCCTGCTTATAGATCCGCGCATAGTCCGTCACGTCCGCAAGGTCCGTTTTCGAGAACACGATCACGGGCTCGACGTCGTGATACACGGCGAAGGCGGTCAGCTTATCCAGCACGTAGAGGTTCGGCTTCGGCCGGTCCGACGACGAGACGAGGAACAGGCGGCTGAGGTTCGCGATCGGCGGACGCTGCAGGAAATTCTTCCGGTCCGTCACGGAAAGGATGAACCCCTTGTCGCCGTCCGGCTCAAAAACCACGTGATCGCCGGTCAGGGGCGTGATCCCGCGCGCGCGGAAATTCCCCTTCGCCTTGCATTCATAAACGAAACCGGCGGCTTCTACGTAGTAAAAGCCGCTGATTGCATGCATAATGATACCGTTCAGTTGTTCGCTCATCGATCAATCCGCATCGGCCTCGGTGGTGGTTTCGTCGTCCTCGGCCTCGGTGGTGGATTCATCCTCGGTCGTGGGCTCGGTGGGACGCGTTTCCGGCGCGGAGGAGCCCGAGCCGGAGCTGACGACAAGCACGATGTTCACAGTCGTGGAGTACTGCGTCAGATTGGAGCCGACGGGCGACTGCGAGATGACCTCGCCCTTGGCGACGGCGTCGCTCGTTTCCGTCTTGACCGTGACGTTGCCGAAGCCCTTTTCGCGCAGGACCTCCATCGCGAGCTCCTGATCGAGGCCCGTGACGTCGGGGATATACTCCTTGATCGAATAGGAATACTTGAGCACGTTCGTGATCATGTTATGATCCTTGGTGAAGTCGATGTTGCCGCTGTAGATCTTGGTGGAATCCACGTAGATCGTAAACGTGTTGTCCGCGCCGGAGCCGGTGAAGCTGAGCTGCAGCGAGGAGCCGTCCAGCGTGACGTTGTTCTTGGAGTCGTACGCCATGTTGTTCAGGAAGGTGCGGATCGTGCCGGTCTTGTTCCCGACGTTCGGCAGCGTGATGCTGAACGTGGCGGTCCCGTTATCCGGAATGCCGTTGCCGACCACAAGGTTGACCGTATAATTCTCGCTCACGCTGGCGCCTGCCACCGGGCTCTGCCGGATCACGTAATCCTTCAGAGAGGGGGCGCTTGCCTCATAAATGATGGAGCCGACCTTAAGGCCCTCCGCCGTGATCTTCGCCTTCGCGACCGCAAGCTGATCGCCGAGCACGTCCGGCACGCGGGTCATGTTTTCGGGATCCTTGGAGCCGGAGGCGTAATAAATGAACACCGTGGAATTGCGCTTCGCGTAGGTATTGATGCCGGGGTCCGTATAAATGACCTGATTTTCCGGCGTGTTCTCATCGATCATGCGGATGGACTGCACGTCGAAGCCGCTGTCCCGCAGGATCTTTTCGGCTTCCTCGTAATTCATGCCCTTCACGTCGCTGATCTTTTCCATTTCGCTGTTGATCGCGATGGTGAGCTGGATGATATCGTCCTTGCCGATCTTATCGCCCGCGATGGGGATCTGGTCAATGACCTTGTTCGCTTCGTAGGTCGTGCTGTAGACCGTCTGCGGATCGGCGAAATTGAATTCGGGGTATTTGGCCTTCGCCTCGTCGAAGGTCATATTGATGAAATTCGGAACCTCCACGTTATTGCCCTTGTTGCTCTTGAAGAAGTCCAGCTTGAACATGACCGCGACCGCCGCGATCAGCACCAGAACGGCCGTGACGCCGAGCAGGATCGGGATCGTGGCGCTGCGCTCAACGACCACGACGGTATCCTCATCCTCATCGTCGTCCTCGTCGTCATCGTCGTACCGGCTGCGTTTCTTTTCGGCCTTCGTGCGCACGGGACGCGCCTGCTTCACGGGCGCGCGCTGACCGCTGCCGGAAGAAGCGGCGGGGGCGCCGGCGATATACTTCGTCGGCTCCTTGTCGACGAAAAAGCTGTAATCAAAGCGCATGCGGGGATTCTTTTTGAACTCCGCAAGGTCCGCCAAAAATTCCGCGGCGGACTGATAGCGGTCCGCGGGGTCCTTCTGCAGGGCGCGCAGCGTGATCTGCTCCAGCCCGGCGGGGATGGCGGGATTGATGGAGGTGGGACGCGGCGCCTCGTTCTTGAGCTGCATCATGGCGACCGACAGGTCGTTCGCGGACTCAAACGGCACTCTGCCCGTCAGCATTTCGTAAAGGACGACGCCGACGGAATAGATATCCGACCGGCCGTCCGTATATTCGCCCTTCGCCTGCTCGGGGCTGACGTAATGCACGGAGCCGATGGCGGAGGTCTCGGTCACGTTGCGGGCCTCGGAGCGGTTGAACCGCGCGATGCCGAAATCCGTCACCTTGATGTTCGCGTTCGGGAGCAGGATGATATTCTGGGGCTTGACGTCCCTGTGGATGATCCCCTTATCGTGCGCGTGCTGCAGGGCGCGCAGGATCTGGATCACGAAATGGACGGCCTCCTTCCAGTCCAGGACCTGCTGGCGCTGGATATACTCCTTGAGCGTGATCCCCTCCACGTATTCCATCACGATATACTGCAGCGCGTCTCCGAAGCTGACGTCGTAGACCTTGACGATATTCGGATGCGAGAGCATGGAGATCGCCTTGGATTCGTTCTTGAAGCGCATGCGGAATTCCTGATTCGCGAGATACTCATCCTTCAGGATCTTGACCGCGACGATCCTGTCGTCCACGGGGTCATACGCCTTATATACGACCGACATCCCGCCGATCCCGATGATCTCCTGGATCTGATATCTGTTCCCGATGATCTGATTGAGATAATTGTCCACTGTTTCCACTCCTTCAGCAATTGGTGATCACGACTGCCGTGATGTTGTCTCCCCCGCCGCCCAGGTTCGCCTGGCTGACGAGCGTCTTTGCGGGGTCTGCGTCTTTCTCTTCCCGGATGATCCTGCAGATCTCTTCATCCGACACGTAATTCGTCAGGCCGTCGGAGCAGAGCAGCAGGGTCTCGTCCGGCTTCAGCTCCGCTCTGGCAAAATCGATCTGGATCTGTTCGATCACGCCGAGCGCGCGGGTAATATAGTTTTTCTGCGGATAGTTTTTCGCTTCCTCCGGCGACAGGTCCCCGGCGTCCAGCAGCTCCTGCACGAGGGAATGGTCCTTCGTGAGCTGCCTGAGTCCCCCGTTGCAGATATACGCCCGCGAATCCCCCGCGTGCGCGATCGTCACGTTATCGCCCAGCAGCACGGCGCAGACGACCGTGGTGCCCATGCCGCGATAGATCTCCTCCGACTGCGCAAGGTCGTAGACGCAGATATTCGCCGCGGTGATCGACGTGAGCAGCAGATTTTTGACCGAGGCGGGCTGCATATTGCGGTGCCACCCGGTACGGATGCGGTGGACGATGGTTTCCACCGCCAGCGTGGAGGCAATGTCCCCCGCGTTTTCGCCGCCCATGCCGTCGCACACGATGGCGAACAGCGCGCCGGGCTCCGGCTCGAACGCGTAGCAGCAGTCCTGATTCTCCTGCCGCCGCATGCCCTTATCGGTTACGTAAGAATACTTCACGGTACTCAATCCCCATTCGTTTGTTCCCGCACAGCCCGTCTGCGGAGCTGGCCGCAGGCAGCGTCGATATCGCTGCCCAGTTCCCGCCTGACGGTCACGGCAAAGCCTTTTGCCGCCAGCGCGGACGCAAAGCGTTTCACGTTTTCGGGCGTGCTTTTGCGCATGCCCGTTTCCCGGACCTCGTTGACCGGGATCAGATTGATATGGCACAGCATGCCCTTCAGCAGCCGGGAGAGCTCCTCGGCGCAGGCGGGCGTATCGTTTTTGCCGCTGACAAGCGCATACTCGAACGAAATGCGGCGCGACGTCTTTTCGGTATAGGCGCGGCAGGCCCCGATCAACTCCGAAACCTGCCACTTGCGGTTCACCGGCATCATGGACGAGCGGATCTCGTCGTTCGGGGCGTGAAGAGAAACGGAAAGCGTGAGCTGCAGCTTTTTCTCCGCCAGCTCGTAAATGCGCGGGACCACGCCGCAGGTGGAAAGAGAAATGTGCCGCATGCTGATGTTCCTGCCGTTTTCGTCCGAGATCAGCTCCAGGAACTTCATGACGTTGTCGTAGTTATCCAGCGGCTCGCCCATGCCCATCATCACGACGTGAGAGATCCGGACCTGCAGATCCCGCTCGGCGGCGTAGACCTGCGAAAGGATCTCCGACGGGGCAAGATTCCGCACCACCCCGTTCAGGGTGGAGGCGCAGAATTTACAGCCCATCCGGCAGCCGACCTGCGAGCTCACGCAGATCGTATAGCCGTATTTATATTTCATGACGACGGATTCGATCCACTCCCCGTCGTGCAGGGAAAACAGATATTTTACCGTACTATCATACGCTGAAACTTGTTTTTTTTCAATACCGCAGGAAAAAATGACAAAACTGTCATCTAAGCGCTCCCGCAGCGACAGGGACAGGTCGGTCATCTCCGAAAACGCGGTCACACCCGCCTGATGCAGCCAGCGGTAGATCTGCCCCGCGCGGAATTTCGGGAGCCCCATGCCGGTGACCGCCGCCGTCAGTTCTGTCAGATTCAAGGATAAGATATCCTGTTTCATGCTTATTTCCTCATGAATTTCGCGGCAAAGAAGCCGTCGCCGCCGTCCGGCGTCGGCAGGACCGTCATATAATCGCCGGTGCAGACCGCGCGGTATTCCGCGTCCGAAGCGAGGGTGAAATCCGGGTGCTCGCGCAGAAAGCGGTCGCACATGTCCCCGTTTTCGGCGGGATTCAGGGTGCAGGTGGAATAGACGAGCGTGCCGCCGGGACGCACGATCTCAGCGCCCGCCCACAGGATTTCATACTGCAGGGGCGGAAGCGAAGCCAGCGCGTCAAGCGATTTGTATTTGATCTCAGGCTTCCGTCCGATCACGCCGAGCCCGGAGCAGGGCACGTCGCACAGCACGGCGTCCGCCTCTTTCAGATGCCGACAGATCTCCCGCGCGTCGCACAGCAGCGGCTGCACGTTCGGCAGCCCGAGGCGCTCGGCGCCGGAACGGATCAGCTCGCATTTGTGTTCGTATACGTCGCAGGCGTAAACGCGTCCCTCGCCCCGCAGGTATTCGGCGGCGGTAAAGGCTTTGCCGCCGGGAGCCGCGCAGAGATCGGCAACCGTCTGCCCGGGGCGCAGCCCCAGCAGACGCACGGTCTGCTGCGAGGAGAGATCCTGCACATGGAACAAACCTTCCGCAAAGGACGGGAGCCGCCTGAGGTCGCCGGGACGGTCCAGCGCGACCGCGTCCGGCAGGGCGCAGGGCGCGGCTTGAACGCCCTCCGCTTCAAGCCTTCCGATCAGCGCTTCCCGGTCCGTTCGGCAGGTGTTGACCCGCAGAAAGATCGGACGCGGCGCGACGGATACGGCTAAGATCTTCTCCGCGTCCGCCTCCCCGAAGACGCGCACAAAAAACGACGTCAGCGCGGGCGGACAGGAGTATTTTATACTGAAAAACTGAATTTTATCTGCAGGATCCGGCAAAACGAGCCCGTTGGCAGCGATTTTTCGCAGCACGGCGTTCACCAGCCCGGCGGCGTACCCCTGCCCGGCGGCCTTGACCAGCTTGACGCTTTCGTTGACCGCGGCGCTGACCGGGATCTTCTCCATAAACAGCAGCTGGTATGCGCCGACGCGCAGCACGGCAAGGACCTGAGGATGGAGCTTTGTCGGCGGCTTCTGCAGATACCGGGCAAGCTGATCGTCCAGCGTCAGCCGCCGTTCGGTGACGCCGTACACAAGCTGGGACGCGAGTGCGCGCTCCGGTCCCGAAAGCTGAGAACGGGAAAGCGCGTTCGCAAGGGACAGGTTGGAAAAAGACGCGTCGCGCTCCGCTTTCATCAGCGTCTGCACAGCAAGGGATCTGGCAGTTTCCATGCTCAGTCCCTTCTTCTGCCGGAAAACAGGACCAGCAGACGCAGCAGGTTCGCAAGCGACACCGCAAGCGCGGCGACGTAGGTCATAGCGGCGGCGGACAAGACGCGCTTCGCGCCCCGGTATTCCTCCTCCGCGCGCAGCATACCGAGCCGGTCGATGACCTGCAGGGCGCGGCGGCTGGCGTCCAGCTCCACGGGAAGCGTGACGAGCTGGAAGATCATAATAAACGAATAGAGCATCAGCCCGATCGTGACCAGCGGCTCGAAGCCGACCAGGAGCCCCAGCATGGCAAGCGGGATCCCGGCGTAGGACCCGATCTTGGTAACGGGCAAAATGGAATTGCGGATCTTGATCGGCAGATAGCTGTTCGCGTACTGGGCGGCGTGCCCGGCTTCGTGGCAGGCGACGCCGATCGCGGCGACGGACGTGGACGAATACACGCTTTCCGACAGACGGATCACGTTATTGCGCGGGTCATAGTGATCGGAAAGCTTGCCGGAGCACTGCTCGATGCGCACGTTCGTGATCCCGTAGAACCGCAGGACCTCGGCGGCGGCGTAGGCGCCGGAATAGCCGCTTTTGGAATAGACCTGCGACATTTTGGAGAAGGTGGACTTCACGCGGACCTGCATGACGATCGAAAAGATCAGCGCCGGTCCGACAAGAATGATATAGAGCCACAGCGAATTATAGCCGAGCGTATCTCCGATCCGCTGGCCGATCGCCTGAAAGACGGACAGAACCATCAGGACGCCTCCTTTCTCCCTAATACAAAACCTTTTTCGGGCGTATGCCCGCGCAGAAAATCCGCGGCGGACATCCGTTTCGAGCCCTCGAGCTGCAGCTCGGTGATCTCATATCCCTCGCCGTCAGCGCACGCGACGAACAATCTGCCGCGATCGACGACCAGCGTACCGGGCGCGCCGGAGACCCTGCGGTCCGTCAGGCGCCCCGCGTGGATCTTCAGCGATTTATCCCCGTAAAGCGTTTTGGCTGTCGGCCAGGGATTCAGCCCGCGGATTTTGTTATGCAGAACGCTTGCGGGGACGTTGAAATCAAGGAAAGCCATTTCCTTGTCAAGCACGGTCACGTAGGTAGCGTCCGCGTCGTTCTGCTTCACGGGCGTCACGGCGCCGGAAACCAGCGCGTCCAGCGTTTGCAGCAGCAGCGCGGGGCAAAGCGCCGCCAACCGGTCGAAGAGCTCCCCCGCCGTTTCGTTTTCCCCGATCTCGGTCTCGGCCGTCAGCAGAATATCGCCGGTATCCAGCCCCGCGTTCATCAGCATGGACGTGACGCCGGTGCGCGTGTCGCCGTTGATCACGCTCCATTGAATGGGCGCGGCGCCGCGGTATTTCGGCAGCAGAGACCCGTGCAGGTTCACGCAGCCGTATTTCGGGATATCCAGAATATTCTGCGGCAGGATCTTGCCGTAGGCGGAGACCACGATAAAATCCGGCTGCAGCGCGCGGATCGTATCATACGCCTCAGGCGTACGCAGCGTTTTGGGCTGATAGACCGGCAGGTCATACTGCAAAGCGAGCTGCTTTACAGGCGGCGCGGTCAGGATCTGCTTTCTGCCCTGCGGCTTATCCGTCTGTGAAACAACCAGCTTTACATCGTAATCGGGGCTGTCGATCAGGGCCTGCAACGAACTGACCGCAAAATCGGGCGACCCCATAAACACAACGGATCTCATCGCGGCGCCCCCGTTATTCCTCGACCCGGTAGACCTGCTCGCCGGGCGCCAGCGCGTCCGTATAGAGCTTGCCGTCCAGGTGATCGATCTCATGGCAGAAGCAGCGCGCCTTCAGCTCGCTGCCCTCATACAGGACCCAATTGCCGTTGCGGTTTTGGGCGCGGACCTTGACCGCCATGGGACGCAGCGTTTTGCCCGCCTTATGCGGCAGAGAAAGACAGGCCTCGTCCTCCATCTGCTCCCCTTTGGTCTCGAGGATCTCGGGGTTGATGAGCTCCATGCAGCCGTCGCCCATATCGATGATGACCACACGGCGCAGCACGCCGATCTGCGGCGCGGCAAGACCGATGCCGTCCGCCTTTGCCAAGGTATCCTTCATATCGTCCAGCAATTGGAACAGGCGGTCGTCGAAGACCTCCACCGGACGGCTTTTCTTTCTGAGGATCGGGTCGTCGTCGACCCGGATTTTTCTGATTGCCATATTCTTCACACTTTCTGTATCAGGATGTGCTCACGGGATTGATCACGGCGTAGGTATAAACCTGCCGGTACGCTTTGTCCGCTGCAAGGAGCTTGAGCGTACGGGAGATCAGCTCCCGCAGGCGCGCGTTGTTTTTACATTTGATCAGGATCTTTTGCCTGTAGAGCCGGTTGACCTTCGCCACCTTCGGCTGGAGCGGCCCCAGCGCGATCAGGCGAAGCCCGTATTCTTCCGTATTGAGCCGCACGAGCGATTCAAAGAATGCTGCGGCGGCATTTTTGACGGTCGCTTCTCCGTCCGCTGAGAACCCGATCTCGCAGAGATCGCAGAAGGGCGGGTAGGTCATCGCCTTCCGCATGCCGATCTCCTGCTCGAAAAAGGTGGTATAGTCCTGCTTTGCGGCAAGCTGCAGGATCGCGTTATCCGGCGCCTGCGTCTGAATAAAGGCGCGCCCCGCAATGGAGGCTCTGCCCGCGCGGCCGATGACCTGCGTGATCAGGTCGAAGGTATTCTCCGCGCTGCGGAAATCATCGCTGTAGAGTTCGTTATCGGCGGAGATGATGCCGACGAGCGAGACCTTCGGGAAGTCCAGTCCCTTCGCGACCATCTGCGTGCCGATCAGGATATCGTACTGCTCGTTCGCAAAGGCGGAAAGCGCTTTTTCGTGCGCGTTTTTCGCGGTCGTCGTATCCGCGTCCATGCGCAGGATCCGCGCGTCGGGCAGCAGGCTCTGCAGCTCCTGCTCCACCCGCTGGGTGCCGAAGCCCGAATAGCGGATATTCTTATCCGCGCAGATCGGGCAGGTATCGCGAAACGGCTCCGAATAGCCGCAGTAGTGGCACATCAGCCGCCCGTTCGCGCTGTGATAGGTCAGGGAGATGCTGCAGTTCGGGCAGGTCAGAACGTGCTTGCAGGATTGACAGGCGACAAAGGTATTATACCCGCGCCGGTTCACAAGCAGAATGCTCTGCTCCTTTTTTGCAAGCGTTTCCCTGAGCGCCTCGGTAAGCGGCACGCTCAGGGCGCTCATGCGGTTCGCGTTTTCCGGGCGGGAGGTATCCACCACCGTGACGCCGGGCAGCACGGCGCTGCCGTAACGCTCCGGCAGCTCGCACAACAGATAGGCGCCGCTTTTCGCCCGGGCATAGGACTCGATGGACGGGGTGGCGCTGGCAAGGACCAGCAGCGCGTTATGATAGGCGGCGCGGAACCTTGCGACCGCACGCGCATCGTAACGCGGGGACATTTCGGATTTATAGGTATGGGCCTGCTCCTCGTCGATCACGATGGCGCCGATATTCGCCAGCGGCGAAAAGATCGCGCTGCGGGTGCCGATGACAACGCGCACGTCCCCGTTTTTGATGCGGAAGAACGCGTCGCGCCGCTCGCCGAGGGACAAGGCGCTGTGCAGGATCGTAACAAGGTCGCCATAGCGCCGCTGAAAGATCGAAAAGGTCTGCGAGGTCAAGGAGATCTCGGGCACCAGCACGATCACGTTTTTGCCGTCGGCAAGCACCTGATCGATCAGGGACAGATAGACGTTCGTTTTGCCGCTGCCGGTCACGCCGTACAGCAGGGCGGTCTCCCCCCTCCCGCGACGGTAGGCGTCGTACAGCGTATGAAAGACCTGCTTCTGCTTTTCGGACAAGACGGGCTTTTGGACCGGCGCGTCTGCCGCGGCAGCCTCCGGGACCCGCCAGACGGGCGCGTCGTAGAGCTCGCAGATCCCCTTGCGCACCAGGGCCTTCACGACGGCGTCCGTGCAGCCGGTATAGTACCCGACCTCCTTCACGGTCGCGGTGCCGAAGGTTTCCAGCAGCTCATAGACCTGCCTTTGCTTCGGCGTGAGCGCCGCGTCCTCCGGCAGCTCGCCGGTCAGGCGCACCATTTTGACGGACAGGGCGTTGACGCCGCCGAAGGCGTCCGCCTCATACCCGATCACGCCCTTTTTGACAAGCGCTTTCAGCACGGCGTCGTCCTGCAGACCGAGCTTTTTGAGCAGCACGCTTTCGCGTACGCCGGTTTTGGAGGCGTTCAGGAACGTGACAACCTGCAGCATGGCGGGGGAAAGCGCGGAAAAATCCAGATCCCGCCGCAGAAGCGCATAGACCTTTTCGGTGCGCATGCACATACCGCCGGGCAGCATGGCGCGCGCCGCGCCGAAATAGGTGCAAAAGGTCTGCTCCCGCAGGTATTCCGCCAGCCGGACGGTCTCGTCGCTCAATACAGGCGTATCGTCCAGAACGGCGCGGATCTCCTTGAGCGGGGTTTCGCCCGGGTCCTCACGCGTGAGCGCGAACACAAAGCCCTGCCGGACGGCGTTGCCCTTCCCGAACGGGACGAGCACGCGCGCGCCGACGGCGACTTTTTCCGCGAGCGCCTGCGGGACAAAGAAGCTGTAGAGCTCATCGTAGTGATAGGCGCAGTTTTCAACGCCGATTTTTGCGATAAGGGCGTCCGTCAACGGCTTTCACCTCAGTAATTTTTGAGTTCTTCGCTCTCTTTGATCACGTATCTGCCGCTGCGGATATCCTCCACGGCAAGGCTGACGGGCTTTTCCTCGAGCAGGATCTTTTCCTTTTCCTTGCGCTCGAGCGCCTCGTCGTTGATCTCTCTGGAGCGCTTCGCGACCGCGACACACAGAGAATACCGGCTGATACCGCCCTTGAGCATGGGCTTCAAATCAATATTGATCATTCCTTACAAACTCCTTTACGAATAATATCTGCGACTTCGTTCACGCAATCCTCGAGCTTATCGTTGATCACGCGATGATCGTATTTTTCTTTTTCCAGCATTTCCTGTTCCGCGATGCGCAGGCGCTTTTCGGTCTCCTCCACGGTGTTCTGCCCGCGGCCGAGGATCCGTTCACGCAGCACGTCGATGGAGGGCGGCAGAATGAAAATGGATTCCGCCTCCGGGAACACGCGCTTGACGTTCAGCGCGCCGCGCACCTCGATGATCAGCACAACGATCTTGCCCGCCTCGTTCAGGCGGCGGATCTCGGAGCGCAGCGTACCATAATAGTTATCGCCGTATTTGACAAACTCCACGAAGGCGTCGTCCCGGATCCTTTTTTCAAATTCCTTCACGCTCAGGAAATAGTAGTCCACGCCGTCCGTCTCGCCTTCTCGGGGGGCGCGGGTGGTGGCGGACACAGTCTGCTCGATCTCCGGGATGAGCGCCGCGACGCCGTTATACACGGTGTTCTTGCCGGACCCGGACGGCCCGGACAGGATAAACAGGTTATTTCGCAACTGTGATCTTCTCCTCTTCTGTATCTGTTTCCCCGAATTTTTCGGATAGCTTTTCCGGCTTCAGATAGGACAGCAGCACGTGTTCGCTGTCCGTAAAGACGACGGACATGGTTTTGCGGCCCTGTGTGACGTCGATCAGCTTGCCCGTTTCCTTCGCGTGCTGGATGATCCGCTTGATCGGCGCGGATTCGGGGCTGACGACGCAGATCACACGGGAGGTATTGACCATGTTGCCGAAGCCGATGTTTACGAATTTCATGTCCGTCCCTCTTATTCGATGTTCTGGATCTGCTCACGGATCTTCTCGACCTCGGATTTGATGTCGATGACCTTTCTCGCGATCTCGATATCCGACGCCTTGGACCCAATGGTGTTCGCTTCGCGGTTGATCTCCTGCACCAGGAAGTCCAGCTTTCTGCCCACAGGCTCCTCCGCCTCGAAGAAGGTCCTGAGCTGCGCGATGTGACTGCGCAGACGCACGGTCTCCTCCGCCACGGCGATTTTATCCGCGAAGATCGCGGCCTCCGTCAGCAGCCGTTGCTCGTCGACCTGCGTATCGCCGATCAGCTCCGCAATGCGCTGCCGCAACTTTTCATTATATTCCGCCACGGTCTTGGGGGAACGCTCCTCGATAAAGGACACGGCCTCCAGGATCACGTCCGCGCGTGAGAGCACGTCCGCCTTCAGCTTTTCGCCCTCGGTCTCCCGCATGGCGACAAAGCTTTCCAGCGCCTTCTGCGCCACCGCCTGCACGGCGCTCCAGATCTTGTCCTCGTCCGCCGGGGGCTTTTTGATCTCGAACACGTCGGGGTGGGAGGCAAGCAGCTCCACGCTGCTTCCCATTTGCAGCCCGTAGGTTTCGCACAGCTCCCTGAGCGCATTGTAATATCCCGCCGCCATGGACGGATTCACGCTCACGACGCCGGTCTCGGACGCCTCGTTTTCGATCTGCACGTAGCAATCCACCTTGCCGCGGGAGATCGTGCGGTTGACGAAGGCCTTCAGTTTTTCGTCCAGAAACGAATACCCGCGCGTGATCCGGCTGTTGAATTCAAAAAAACGGTGGTTGACGCTTTTCAGCTCAACGGTCATGGTCATTTCCGGCGTGATCTCCACGGCGCGGCCGTAACCGGTCATACTTTTTATCATAATAACAGGATCCCTTTTCGTTAAAAATTGCCGGATTGGCGTTTGAGCAGCGCGACCTCCTCGTTCGTCAGCGCGCGGAATTCGCCGGGGCGCAGCTTGCCGAGCGTGAGCTGCCCGATGGACAGGCGCTTGAGGCGCAGCGTCTCCAGCCCCGCCTCCTCGCACAGGCGGCGGATCTGGCGGTTGCGACCCTCGGAGATCGTGAACTCGAGGATGCTTTTATCCTCCTCGTTCGAGACGACCCGCACGTCCGCGGGGACGGTCTTTCTGCCGTCGATCATCAGGGCGGAAGTCAGCACCGTGATCTGCTCCTCCGTCACCTTCGGGCGCACGCTGACACGATAGGTCTTCTGGACGTGGTGCGAGGGGTGCATCATGGCGTTGGCAAAGTCGCCGTCGTTCGTGAAGAGCAGCAGCCCTTCGGAATCGCGGTCGAGCCGCCCGACGGGATAGACCCTTGCGTCCACATCCCGGATCAGCTCCGCCACGCACTT
>CACZGD010000026.1:0-24972 GCA_902780565.1 Oscillospiraceae bacterium | reverse complement strand
GTGTCGCGCTTCGGGTCGACCTTATCGCCGACCTTCGCCGGGACACCGTTGACGCGCACCTTGCCCGCGGCGATCAGCTCCTCCGCCTTGCGGCGGGAGGCCACGCCCGCGTCCGCGAGAAATTTCTGTAATCTGACTGTCTGTTCCATTATCGATAGATACCCGTACTGCCCCTGAGGTATCTTTCAACCGCAGAGGCACGTACGTCTGTTATGAAGATTGTGTTTCGGTCGCGAGATCGGTCACAGAGGGCTCAGTTCTTGCCGGACTTTGCCTTATCCGCAACGCTGGTCACCTTGTCGATCACGTCGGGGATCATGTTGACGATCCGCTCCGCGGCGTTATCGTTCGCGGTGATGTGCTTGAGGGTGACTTCCCCGTCCTTCAGGACCAGGAACGCAACGGGATTGATCGTGATCCCGGCGCCGCCGCCACCGCCGAAAAGCTCCGCATTGGACTTGGACGGAAAATCGGAACCGCCGGACGCAAAGCCATAGGTCACCTTGGAAACGGGAATGACCGTGATCTCATCGGAAAGACGGATCGGTTCACCGACAATGGTGCTGACGTCCACGAGCTGGCGCACCTTTTCGATCGTCGTGTTCAGAATGCCGGATGCGGACTGTTCTTTCATTTGATTTCACTCTTTTCTTTGGTATTTTTTATTGTATTCCGGTCGGATTTTTTCGACTTTTTCACACCGGAAATTTTTAACAGCATTTTCAGAAGGACCCCGAAGACCAGCTTGCAGCCGTAGGCGAGCGTGACGCCGATCAGATACATGGGGGTCAGGTGCATCTCCGTGACAAAGGAGACGGCGCTGAAACGCGCGATAAAATCGGGATAGATGTTCACGTCGTACTTTTTCATACGGCAGCGGGACGCAAGGGACCCCAGCAGCGGGAACAGCACGGCGCAGACTTCGCCGTAATAGATCGCGGTGGAGGCCGCGTCCGACCGCGTGCAGCAGACGTCCAGATAGAGCTGATCGATCACAAGGCTGTGCAAGAGGTTGCTGAAGAAGGTCTTCGTATAGCTCATCACCTTTTTCAGGATCGCGACGAGCCCGTCGATCCCCTCCGCCTCATACAGCGTTTTCAGGAAGCTGTCGCCCTGCGGCTTTTCTTCCTTCTTTTCTTCTTCCTTTTTCTCTTCCTTCTTTTCGGGCTCTTCCTCTTTTTTCTCTTCCTTTTCCTTCTTGGGCTTGTTGTTCGGATACACCGGGATCTTCAGGAACAGCCATTTCAGCAGGACGCTGGTGTTTTCATCCGAATACTCGATGCGGAAGCGCACGCGGACGCAAAGCGCCAGCAGGACCAGCGCGACCAGTCCCAGCAGCACCCAGCCGATGATCTTCAGGATCATTAAGAATACAGTCATGATGCATCCTCCCGTTATAAGATGGACAACTGCCCCTCGATCTGCCCGTTGTTCGGCGCGGTGCCGACGTCGCGCAGCGCTTCGGCCGCGCTTGCCGTGTCCGTGACCTCCGGCAGCTCCGCCAGCGTGGACATACAAAAGCACTTGAGGAAGTCCGCCGTAGTACAGTATATCAAAGGTCGACCCGGTAAGTCAAGCCTTCCGCACTCTTCTATGAGATTTCTTTGACACAAAGTGTTGATCACGCCGCCGCAGTCGACGCCGCGGATCTGCTCCACAAAGGACCGTGTGACCGGCTGGTTATAAGCGATAATGGCAAGCACCTCGAACGCGGCGCCGCTGAGCGGCTGATTCCGCTTGAGGTCCAGCACGTTTCGCACGGCGGGCGCGTACTGCGGGCGGGTCGCGAACTGGACCTTGGAGCCGAGCAGCAGCAGCTCCACCGCGCTGCCCCGGTCGTCGTACTCCGCCTTGATCTCATGCAGGACCGCGTCCAGCCGCTCCGGGGTGCAGTCCAGCGCCTCCAGCAGCCGCACGCGCTCCAGCGCTTCGCCGGAGGCAAAGACGATCGCTTCGACCGTCCCCTTAAAATCTATCGTGTTTTCCTCAGTCAAAATCAAGCTCTCCTTCCGGCTCCTTGAGGAGCGTCAGCGTCGGATCCTCGGTTTCTCCGCCCAGCTCCACGTGCCCGGTCTTTGCCAGCTCCAGCACGGCAAGGAACGCCGCGACCATATCGGAACGGCTTTCGGAGCGGATCAGGATATCCCGGAAGCTGAGTCTGCCCGTAAAGCCCAGCATGGCGACGACGGACTTGATCTTCTCGGAGACTGAAACGATCTTTTTCTGGATCAGCGGGCGGAACACGTCGAACCGCGGGGGCATGCGGCGCAGCTTTTTGCCGACGACGCGCATATAGGCGTTCACAAGCTCAATGGGATCGTGCAGCCGCGTATAGGTCATATCGGCCTCGATCTTTTCCGGCGGACGCGCCATCGCGTTGAAGCCGTCCGTCTGCTGACTCAGGGCTGCCGCGGCCTGCTTGCAGGCGGCGTACTCGATCAGCTCGCCGGTCAGCTCGCGTTTGAGCGCCTCCCCCTCCTCGTGCACGGGCAGCAGAGAGAGACTTTTGATGTGGATCAGCCGCGCCGCCATCTCGAGAAATTCGGAGGCAACGTCGAGATCCTGCTCCTGCATGCGGCGGATATACGCCGTATACTGCTCCACAAGCTCAATGATCGGGATATCGTAAATATTCAGTTTATGCTTCGTGATCAGATGCAGCAGAAGGTCCATCGGTCCCTCGAACACATCGATCTTATATTGGATCTGCTCCAAATCGACTCACCTCAGATCAGGCGCCAAGACCGAAAGGAAGGCTTGTGAGCCATGAGATCCCGTTGAAAACATGATTCGACAGCCATGAGATCGGGGAAAAGCCGATGAAGTGGAACGCCAGCACAAGACCCAGAAGGATATAGATCATATACCGCTCATAGCCCATGATCTTATAATAGATGCGGTCCGGCAGGACCGCGGTCAGCACGCGGGAGCCGTCCAGCGGCGGGATGGGGATCAGGTTGAATACCGCAAGCGAAACGTTGATCAGCGCCGCATACTGGAAAAACAGCAAGGCGACGGTGATCCCCTTGGAGACCGTCAGATTGACGAGAGCCACTTTATAGACGCCCCAGTAACAGAACAGGAACACGATCGCAAGCAGCAGATTCGAGATTGGTCCGGCGATCGCCGTCAGGGCAAAATACAGTTTTCTTCGTTTCGGCGGGAAGTTGCGGATATTGACCGGCACGGGCTTTGCGTAACCGAAGCCGACAAAGAACATCAGCAGCGTGCCGAAAAGGTCCAGATGCGCCAGCGGATTCAGCGAGATCCGTCCCTTGAGCCTGCCGGTATCGTCTCCGAGCCAGTGTGCGGCAAGCGCGTGGGCGGATTCATGGATCGGCAGGCAGATGCCCGTGATAAAAACCAGCGCGAGGAAATGGACGCCGAGCTCCAGCCCGATCCCATTGCCGGACAGCAGCGCGCGCACAAGAGAAGTCAGCATAATAACACTCCTAAAACTACAATTCTACGGTCACGAACCGTCCGTTGCCGTACAGATCCCGATGGGCTCCCATTTTGCCGAAGCCGCCGAACAGCTCGCACAGGGCTTCGGTCTGGTTCTCGCCGCACTCGAAGGCGGCGAACCCGCCCTGCGTCAGGCGCGGCAGCCAATGCGCCGCAATGGCGCGATAGAACGTGAGGCCGTCCGCACCGCCGTCCAGCGCGGTATGCGGTTCGGACAGGACCTCCGGCGAGAGCCCCGGCAGCGCCGCGGTCTCGATGTAAGGGGGATTGGAAACGATCAGGTCCGGGGTCGGCAGCTTATGGTGAGGGGGCTTCAGAATATCCGCCTGCACGACGTGCACGCGGTCATGCAGCGCCTCGGGCACGTTTTTCTTCAGATAGGTCAGCGCCTGCGGGTATTTTTCAAACAGCCAGACCTGCGTCCCGGGGCAGAGCCTTGCGAGTGTGAGCCCGATGCAGCCGGACCCGGCGCAGAGATCGAACACGACCTTCGCCCGCAGGCGTTTGATCGCGGCCTCGCACAGGAAGGCCAGCTCCTCGGTCTCCGGCCGCGGGATCAGGACCCCGGGCCCCACGGCGTAGGAAAACCCGCAGAAATCCCACGTGCCGAGGATATATTGCAGCGGCTCGCCGCAGAGCCTTCGCTGCGTCATGGACGCGAACTTCGCCGCGACGTCCGCCGGGACCTCCTCGTCCTTTTTCAGCAGCAGCGCGGTGCGGTCGAGCCCGGCGGCGGCGCCGAGCAGCTCCATCGCCTCAAACGCGGCGTCCGGGCCGCTGACCGGCTCCAGATGCCGTTTCCCGACGGCCCGCAGATACGAAAAGGTACTCAAAACGCGGTGCCTCCGTCCGGGACGTAAGGCTTTTCCCGGTCCTCTCTGTCGGGCAGGACCGCCTTGATGGACGCAATGCCGACCTCCATCATATCGTCGGTCGGTTCGGCGGTGGTGATCCGCTGCATCCAGAGACCGGGGGCGGAAAAGATCTTGGTGATGATATTGTTGTGCCGGCCGGCGTATTTGATGAACTCATAGCTGATCGAGGTCACGATCGGCAGAACGCCGAAGAGCTTGACAGCGATCCAGATCAGGCGCATATTCTTTTCGGCGAGCACCGGGAAGCCGAGCAGCACGAGCGACGACACGATCATGCTCACGATGATGATCACGAAAATGAAGCTGGTGCCGCAGCGGGGATGGAAGCGTTTGCATTTTTTGACGTTTTCGACCGTCAGCTCCATGCCGCTTTCGAGACAGGCGATGCTTTTATGCTCCGCGCCGTGATACATGAACACCCGGTGGATATCGGGCAGGCGGGAGACGATAAACATATATAATACGATAATGATCGCGCGGATCAGCCCCTCGAACAGCGCGTGCAGGGGCTTGAGGGAGCCGCCGAACAGCTTTTCGTCCGCCAGACTGACCACGAACGTGGGCAGCCACATGAACAGGAACACGCCGATGCCGACCGCAATGACGGACGCAATGGCGGAAAGCACGCCCATGAGCTTGGGCCCCATGTGGTCGTTGAGCCACCGGTCGAGCTTCGACATATTCTCGGTTTCCTCCTCCGCGTCGAGCTGCCCGGAGAGCTCGGCGGATTTCATCAGGCTCTTATAGCCGATGATCATGGTCTCGATATAATTCACCACGCCGCGGATCAGGGGCCATCCGAGGAATTTGACCTTATCCTTCACGCGCTTCCATTCCTGCTTTTCGGTCACAATGGTGCCGTCGCTCTTGCGCACGGAAATGGCGCAGCCGCCGGGGCCGTTCATCATCACGCCCTCGATCAGCGCCTGCCCGCCGACGGAGCCCATGGGACAACTCTTTTTATCAGCCATACTTATTTCCCTTCTGTCTGAGAGGCGGAGAGCAGCGGGAAGACGATCTCCACCGTGGTGCCCTCGTTCTCTTTACTCTTTATGATCAGTTTGCCGTTGTGGCGCGACACGATCTCCTCGCACACTGCAAGGCCAATACCGGAGCCCTTGACGGAAACGTTCGCCTTATAGAATTTTTCCTTGACGTGCGGCAGGTCGCTTTCCGCGATACCGCAGCCGGTATCGGACACCGTGACCCGCAGCCGTTCCGGCTCAATCGACGCCACGATTGAGATCTTGCCGCCCGCCGGGGTATATTTGATCGCGTTGTCGATCACGTTCACGAACACCTGCTTCACGCGGTCCGGGTCGCCGTCCGCGGGCGCGGGGTAATCCGGCGTGCTGTAGAACAGATCGATGCCCTCGCGCTTCGCGCGGTCTCGCAGGACGTAAACCGCTTCGTCCAGCTCCGCCAGAATATCGATCTTCTGGATACGCAGGCTCATGCGGCCGTTTTCCATCCGGGAGAAGTCCAGCAGGTCCTCCACCAGCGAATACAGGCGGTCGGACTCGAACATGATGACCTTGAGCCCCTGCTGCAGCATCTCATTTTTTCCCTCGTCCATGGAGATCAGCGTTTCCGTCCACCCCTTGATCGCGGTCAGCGGCGTGCGCAGCTCATGCGAAACAGTGGAGATAAAGTCGTTTTTCAGTTGGTCGGTCTTTGCCAGCTCTTCCGTCATATAGTTGATGGAGCGTGAAAGCTCCGTGATCTCGTCGAAGCGGTCGGAGACCTCGACCTTGCCGGTATAGTCCCCCTTCGCTACGCGCCGCGCGGCGGAATTGATGCTTTTGACGGGCTTTACGATGGACCGGATGAAGAACAGACCGGACAGGATCACCAGCACCTCCGCGAACAGGACGAACGCGCCCGAAAGCAGCGCGATATCCTTGACCCGGTTGTTGACCTCCTCCAGCGACGTGATGAAGCGGACCGCGCCGCTGCTGCGTTCGCCCTTCTTCGGCAGCAGGACGGTGAGCGCCATCACCTTTTCCCCGGAGGAAAGCTCCCCCTCGCCGATCCCGAGGCCGGAGGGCGCGGACATGGCGACCGCGTAGTCCTCACATTCGATCTCATCCGCGGGAAAGCCGGTGGAGGTCACGATCGCGTTGTCGTTCCCGTCGTAGACCCACAGCCACGTGGTGTTGTAATCCGCGAAGCTGTACACGTATTCCCGCGCGCGGCCGGCGAACGCGCTGTCCGTCGTTTCGAGATACCCGTTGAAAAACGTGGAGATCGAGGAGCTTTGCCCCATGGAGTGCAGTCGGCTGCTCACGGAATCGTAATAATACTCCCGAACGGAAAAGGTGAAGATGGCCGCCGTGCCGATCAGGATCACCGTGATCAGCAGCAGCGTCGTCAATATCCATCTTTTCGTGATACCGCTCTTGAGCATCCGTGTTACCCTCCGGTCAGATCAGCCATTTATATCCGACGCCCCAGATCGTGGTCAGGTGCCGCGGCGCGGAGGGATTGTCCTCCAGCTTCATGCGAAGCCGCCGGATGTTGACGTCAACGACCTTTTCGTCCCCGTAATACATATTGCCCCAAACGCTGTTCAGGATCTCGGACCGCTCCAGCGCGACACCGGGATTGTTGAACAGGAACTCCACGATCTGGAATTCCACCTGCGTCAGCTCGATGGGCTTGCCGTTCTTCGTCAGCGTGCGGCTGCGCAGGTTCAGGGAGAACTCCCCGAGATCGATGGTATTGTTTTTTTCGCGGGTCTGCTGCGCGAACTCCTTGTTCAAGGTCACGCGCCGGTAGATCGCGTCCACGCGCGCCATCAGCTCGGACGGCGAAAACGGCTTCGTCACGTAATCGTCCGCGCCGACGAGCAGACCGGTGACTTTATCCATTTCCTGGGTCTTCGCGGTCAGAATGATGATCCCGATCGTGCTGCTCTTTTTGCGCAGCTGCTTGCAGACCTCCAGTCCATCCATGATGGGCATCATGATATCGAGCAGCGCAACGTCGATATTCCCGCCGTACTCGTTATAGATATCCAGCGCCTGTTGGCCGTTTTCCGCCTCCAGGACCTCAAAGCCGTTGCGCTTGAGGTTGATCACAATAAACTCCCGGATGGATTTCTCATCCTCCGCGACCAGTATTCTTTTCATCATGCCGCCCCTTTCTTCAGGTTGGTCATCCATTTCCGGACCGCTTCCTCCGTGATAAAATCCGGCGCGGTGTCCGGGATCGTGATGCAGTTTTCATCCGGCTTCTCGAGGAAGGTCTCGAAGTCGACCGTCAGAACAAGTTTTTTCGGTTCCTCCTTCATATAGAAGGACAGCAGATTGCCGTAGGTCTGATATACCGCCGTATACGACGCCAGCAGCGCGTCCAGCCGGAAGCTGAAGCGCATGGACGGATCGTAGAATCTGGCGCTTTCGGTATCGAGGAAGGTGTCGTCCTCATAGCGCGACAGCACGATATACTGCATTTCGGTCTGCTTATCGTCCAGCGCGCGGTCCCGGATCACCGAGCCCTCGTAGACCTTTTGCAGCGGGACCAGAATGCGCGCCTCGCCGCCTTCCGCAGGCTTGACCTGCTGGCAGTATACCGCGGGCGTACGGACCGTCGTTTCGCACAGGAAGGTGCCTTCCGGCGTCAGCGGACGCACCAGCGAATGCGTCGGCTTGTCGGTCGGCTCCTCCGGCGGGGGCGACGGCGCCGTGGTCTCCTCGGGCGGCGCTTCACCGGTCGCGCCCTCCTCCGTCACCGGGACCGGCGGGCGCTCCTCCGTCTTTTTGTAATCGAGGATCTCGGTCATATACGTGCTGTCGTTGCAGCGGCAGTCCACGTAGATGCAATAGTGCTGCTCCGTCCCCTCGCCGCGTTTTTCATACGTGATCCTCTCGGGCAGGTCGACTTTTTTTGACAGCGCCACTTCGCTGAGCGTGGAGAACTTCGTCCACTCGTTCTTTTCGTTCAGATTCGCCTGATTGGATTCGTCGTACTTGATCAGGCTGACCTTCATATTGCGCTCGTCCTCCGTGATCTCGTCCACAAAGCAGAGCAGCTCCTTGCGTTCGTCGTTATCGACGTCCAGCACCAGATACTCGACGACCTGATTGGCTGTGATCAGCTCGATCTGCGGCGTTTTGCCGCCGCGCGTCATCCGGTAAGCGACCAGATTCTTATTGCGCTTCGCGTCCGGGAAGGTCCAGCTCACCAGCACGTCGAGGCAGTCCTTGTCCGCGAAGCTGAAAAACTCCACCTTGCTGATCTGGCTGCCGTTGCCCGCCACGTCGCCGAAGCTCATCCAGTTGCCGTGGGCGTCCTTGCGCAGGAAATGGATCCGGATATCCGCGGGCGATTCCGCCTTCGCGTAGAAGATCAGGATCTCGTCCGCGCCGTCCCGGTCCATATCGAACCGCAGATAGGCGGAGCGGTATTCGCCGCCGACGGGATTGACCAGCACCACGTTGGTGCCGACGGCCTCCTCAAACGCCTCCTGGATCTGGCCGTCCGCGCCGGTCAGGCGCGGCGCCTGCAGGATCGTATCCGGCGAGAATTCGTCAAGGAGCGAGCAGGCGTTCAGCGAACAGAGGCAAAGCAGCAGCACCAGCGCCAGCCGCAGCGGCGTGTGTTTGTGTTTCATGATTGCGCGCTCCTTTCCGTTTGTGATCTTTTGTACGCGGGCTTATTCCGGAATTCTGACCTCGATCGAATAGCTGCCGTAGACCCAGCTGTCCTTCAGCGTCCGGAGGTGGATCCGGACCGGCACGGTGTTCACGCCCGGCTGCCACTCGAAATCGTCCACGACCGGGACCGCGTAGGCCTCGTCGTTGCCGAGCGTGGTCGCCATCACGGATTCTTCGGGCCCGATAACCTGCACGCTGCTGATCTGATCCGTAAGGATCTCGGCGCCGTCCGGGAGCTTCACGCCGTCCGCGTTGATGCCGATCGTCAGCCAGCGCTTCGCCATGCCGCTCATATCGACCCAGACACGCACCCGGTCAACGTCGTCCCGGAAGGTGTAGTCCTGCCCGTCCAGCATAAAGGTGAAGACCTCAAGCGTATTATCGATCTCGGAGAAGTCGATCGTGCCGACCTTGATCTCCTTCGCGTTGAAGGTCTCGCTGTCGTTCGCCGGAATGGTCACGTTGAGCATGTCCGGCGCTGCGGTATATTCCACGTCATGATTTCTGTAATAGGACGGCGCGCCCGTAAAATCGACCGTGGGCTTCAGCGTCGTCGTAATATTGACCGGGATCGTCACGGTAATGGGTTCCGCATCCTTCAAGGTGACGTTCGGGATCTGGGCGTCATACAGCCGCATCGAATTATTGCCGAGATACACGAGCTCGGCCTGGAAGGTCTCGGTGCCCGTTACCTCTTTGTCCAGCTCCACGCGCGCCAGGACCGAGGAGATCTTGCCGATCTCCAGCGACGGCCCGACCAGCGTCACATGGTCCGCGCTCAGCCGCGGATTTTCCGCCGTGTAGCCCTCCGGCAGCAGGTAGCCGTCCGCCTCGACGATATCCTCCGTGATCTCGTAATCACGCTCGACGGTTTCGTCAAAGTAAATGGATACGGCGGTCTTTGTCACGTTCGTGATCTCCACGTCCGCAAGCGCGCAGGTCACGGTCACGGGGAGCGTATAGGTCCCGGCCTCCCGCACGGAGGACAGGGACACGGTCGCGTCGAGCTGACCGGCGAAATTGTCGTCGTTGAGCACGTAGCTCTTGCCGGAAACGGTCACGTCCACGGTGAAATCCGCGTCGCCGAAGATCTGCAGACCGTTGTTTGCCGGGAGGCTGCCCTCGAACGGCACGCGGACCCGAATATTCTGAAAGGTCTTGTCGACCTCCGTCGTCTGAAACATGGATACGCCGATCCACAGGATCACCGCGATCAGCAGGGAAAGCGCAAACACAATGGAATTCCGGTCCAGGAGCTTGCGCCGGTTCTGCCCGGCGGTCTTTTCTTTTGAATTACGCATTCTCCTGCTCCTCCCCTTCCGGCGCGGCGAGCCGGGTCTCGTCCTTGGGCTTGTCGGCGCCGTATTTCGTCTTCCTGTTCCTGCCCCACGGGCTCTTCGGCTTGCCGTTGCCCGTCAGCAGATACTGGCTCAGGACCTCGCGCAGCTCGCTGTCCGTGATGCCGCGCTTGAGCGTGCCCTCGACCGCCACGGAAATGATGCCGGTCTCTTCGCTCGTGACGACCGCCACGCAGTCGGAATTGAGGCTGGCCTCCAGCGCCGCGCGGTGGCGCGTGCCGAAGCCCTCGCCCATCACGCGGTCGTTTTTCATCGGGACCACGCAGCGCGCGGCTACGATGCGCCCGTCCTTGATGATGACGGCGCCGTCGTGCAGCGGGGCTTTGGGATAGAAGATCGAGCACAGCATCTCAAAGGTCGTCTCACTGTCGATCATAACGGCCTGCTTCGTAAGGTCGCCGAGCAGCGTATTGCGCTGGAAGAGGATCAGGGAGCCGACCTTGCTTCTGCTCATCGCTCCGCAGGCGCGGCAGACGGAGTTGATCGCATCCACGGAGGTATCCTCCTGATTCCGGTTGAAGAACGGGAGGTTCTTGTGGATCCTGCTTCTGCCCATGCGCTCCAGCGCCTGCCGGATCTCGCCCGAGAACAGAATGATGAAGATCAGAATGATATCGTTGAACAGCCGACTGAAAAGATAGGAGCTCGCGGGCATGTCGAGCAGCGACACAACGCCGTAAACGATCGCGACGAAAATGATGCCCTTGATGACCTGGATCGACTGCGTTTTCCGGAGCTGGACAATCACCGCGTAGATGATGACCGTGACCAGCAGGATATCAAGGATATCCGGGAACGGTTTGAAATTCAAAAACACGTCCTTCAGGCGCAGGAAAAACGTTTGCACCGTCTGCGATAAAACCGAAAATACCATTTTTTTTGATTCCCCCACAGATCTTAGTCTGAATTTTGCACCAGCACGACCGCGTGCGCGGCGATCCCCTCGAGCGCGCCGGTAAAGCCGAGTCCCTCCTCCGTCGTCGCCTTGACGCTGACGGCGGTCTCGTCAGCGCCGAGCGCCCCGGCGATCCGCCGCCGCATCTCGCCGATATAGGGCGCAAGCTTCGGCTTCTGCGCGATGACGGTCGCGTCGAGATTCACGAGGGAGAACCCGCGTTCTTTGATTTTTTCCCCGCAGGCGGCCAGCAGCCGCATGCTGTCTATGTTCTTATACGCCGGATCGGAATCCGGGAAATGCCCGCCGATATCACCGAGCGCCAGACTGCCGAGCAGCGCGTCGCAGATCGCGTGCAGCAGCACGTCCGCGTCCGAATGCCCGTCCAGCCCGAACTCGTAATCGATCCGCACGCCGCCGAGGACCAGCGCGCGGTCCGGCGCGAAGCGGTGCACGTCATAGCCGTGCCCGATGCGGATCATGCCTGCGCCTCCGTCTTTTCCAGCAGCGCTTCGCACGCGGCAAGCTTCACGGCGGTGGTGAGCAGCGCCGTGGCGACCCGAAGCTCCTCGACCGAGGGGCAGGAGGGCGCGATACGGATGTTCGCGTCGTTCGGGTCCTTGCCGTAGGGATAGGTCGCGCCGACCGGCGTGAGCGTCAGCCCCGCCGCCTTGCACAGCTCGCCGACGCGTCTGGCGGAACCGACGTTGACGTCCAGACTGATGAAATAGCCGCCCTTCGGCGCGTTGAAGGAGGCGACGCCTGCGCCCTGAAGCCCGTCGCGCAGGCCCTGCAGGACCGCGTCGAACTTCGGGCGGAGGATCTCGGCGTGGCGCGCCATCTGCGCCTCGAGGTCCGCTTTGGTTTTATAGAAATAGGCGTGCTTGAGCTGATTGATCTTGTCGTAACTGATGATCTGAATCGTGAGCCGACCGCAGATCTCTTTGACATTCGCGTCGCTCGCCGCGATCGCGGCGACGCCGGCGCCCGCGAAGGTGATCTTGGAGGTCGAGGCGAAGGCGACGAACAGGTCTTCATTTCCGTATTTTTTCGCCGCGTCGAAGATATTCTTGAGTTCGTCCTTCTCGCCGTACAGGTCGTGAATCAGATACGCCTCGTCCCAGATCACGCGGAAGTCCGGCGCGGCGGGCTTCAGGGCGGCCAGCGCCTCGACCGTGTCGTCCGAATAGGTGATGCCGTCCGGATTCGAGTACTTCGGCACGCAGAACATCCCCTTGACGGACGGGTCCTTCACCAGCTCGCGGATCCGGTCCATATCCGGCCCCGTCGGGGTCATCGGCACGCTGACGAGCTCCAGCCCGAAATGCGCGGCGATCGCGAAATGCCGGTCATACCCGGGAACGATCGCAATATATTTGCAGGGTCCCTGCTTGATCCAGGGCTCGTGCCCGGCGACGCCGAGCGCGTAGCACTGCGAAAAATAGTCATACATCAGATTGAGGCTGGAGGAGCCGCAGGCGATCACGTTCGCCGCGGGCACACCGAAGACCTCGCCGAACAGCGCCCGGCATTCCGGGATCCCGCAAAGATCGCCGTAATTCCGGCAGTCGATCCCGTCCGCGGAGCGCACGCCGACCTGATCCCTGCCGAGACTGAACAGCGCGTCCGAAAGGTCAAGCTGCTCCGGTGCGGGCTTGCCGCGCGCCATGTTGATGGATAAGTGCTTATCCAAAAAAGCCTGATACGCTTCCTGCATTTCATGGGCATAGGCCTGCAGCGCATGCCTGTTCAGCTTGGTCAAATCCTGCATACGATCATCTCCGGTAATTGAATTGAGTGAAACACTCTTAATACTGTATTTTAGCATACGATCGAACGTTTGACAATATATTTTTATTATTTATTTACACTTTTTTCATATTTATCTTTAAAACAAATTTTAATAGTTTAATCTTTAAAAAAGCAAAAAACCGGCGCGGCACCGGTTTTTCACAGATCATTTTTTGTTTTCGCGTTCGCGCACGATGTACCGCGTCGGGGTGCCCTCAAGCCCGAAGACCTCGCGGATGCGGTTGTCGATATAGCGCTGGTAGCTGTAATGGAACAGATCCTGCTTGTTGACAAACACCACGAACGTCGGCGGACGGGTGGAGGCCTGCGTGATGTAGAAGATCTTCAGGCGTTTTCCCTTGTCCGTGGGCGGCTGCACGCGGGCAGTCGCGTCCGCCAGGACCTGATTCAGGCGCCCGGTCGGGATGCGCGTGGCGTTCTGGTCGTCCGCGAACTTGATCAGCTCATACAGACGCTCCAGACGCTGCCCGGTCTTTGCGGAAATGAAGATGATCGGCGCGTAGGACATGAAGGAGAAATCGTCCATCAGCTTTTTGCGATAGGAATCCATCGTTTTGCCGTCCTTCTCCAGCGCATCCCACTTGTTGACCGCGATGATGCAGGCCTTGCCCGCCTCGTGCGCGATGCCTGCCACCTTGGAATCCTGCTCCGTGAAGCCCTCCGTCGCGTCGATCATGATGACGCAGACGTTCGCGCGCTCCACCGCCATTACGGCGCGCATGACGCTGAACTGCTCGATGCGGTCGTCCACGCGGGATTTGCGGCGCAGACCGGCCGTATCGATAAAGATGAATTTCCCGTGCCGGTTCTCCACCAGCGTGTCGGAGGCGTCGCGCGTGGTACCGGCGATATCCGACACCAGCATGCGCTCCTCCCCGCAAAGAGCGTTAACGAGCGAGGACTTGCCCACGTTCGGCTTGCCGATGATCGCAACGCGGATGCCGTCGTCGTCCTCGGTCTCGTCCTCCTGCGTCTCGTCCGGCAGGTGCTTCAGGACCTCGTCCAGCAGGTCGCCGGTCCCGTGGCCGTGCACGGCGGACACGGCGATGGGGTCGCCGAGCCCGAGATTATAAAACTCATAGAATTCCAGCGGCGTATCGCCGACCGTATCGCACTTGTTGACGCACAGGATCACGGGCTTGGAGCTCTTCATGAGCATGGACGCGACCTCACTGTCGGACGCGGTCACGCCGCTGTGCAGGTCCACGACCAGAATGATGCAGTCCGCGCTGCGGATCGCAAGCTCCGCCTGCCGCCGCATCTGCGACAGGATCAGATCGTCCGAATACGGCTCGATGCCGCCGGTATCCACGATCAGGAATTTATGGTTCAGCCATTCGCAGTCGGCGTAAAGCCGGTCGCGCGTCACACCCGGACGGTCGTCCACGATCGCGAGACGCTTGCCGGACAGCTTATTGAACAGCGTGGATTTGCCGACGTTCGGCCGCCCCACGATGGCGACGATTGGTTTTGACATAGGTACCTCCCGGAAGCATGAGATCAGCTTCCATATGCATAAAACAGGTCGAACAGACCGTCGGCGCTGCAGTCGGAAACCAGCGCCGTCACACCGAGCTCCCGCTCGATATCCTCTTTGGATACATCGTCCAGAAAGATCTGCTCCTCGCGGCTCTTGAACATGACGGACGGGAAGAGCAGCTCCTTTTCGTAATCGCCGAGCGCGCGGAAATAGCGCAGGATATCCTGCCCCGTCAGCAGCCCCGCGACCGTGATATCAGGCCCGAAAAAGCGGTTCTCCACCGCGTGGACCCGGATGTGCGCGTTCGGGAATTTTTCGCGGAACGCGCCTGCCAGCTCCTCCATCAGCGCCTTCGCAGCAAAGCCCGTCACCAGCCCGAAGCGGCGCTCCCTGCCGTCCGCGGGCGTTTGGGCAAGCGCGTCGTAGAACTCGGCGCGCATCAGCGTGAGCATGCCCACGCCGTTTTCGAGCTGCGGATAGTCGCCGTAATAGTCCGGTCCCGGCAACGCCCTGCCGGCAAGCTGAAAGAACTCGTCCGACGGATAGGCAAGCTTGTCCTGCCCTTTTTCGAGCCGTCCGGCGTTGAAAGCGTCGATCGCGTCGATCACCGCGGCGGCCTCCTCCGGGCTGAATTTGCGCAGCGGATACAGCCCCTCCCGGTATTTCGTCAGCCCCACCGGCACGGCAGCGACGCTTTGCAGGCTTTCGAGCTCCGAAAGCTTTTTCAGCGAATAAACCAGCGCGTCGCCGTCATTGAGCCCCGGGCAGAGCACAAGCTGCGCGTTGATGCGGATCCCGGCCTCCGAAAAGCGATACAGATGCCGCAGCGCCTCGCCCGCGTGGGGATTCTTCATCATTTTCACGCGCAGGTCGGGGTCCATGGTGTGGACGGAGGCGTTGATGGGGCTGATGTGCATTTTGATGATCCGCTCCACGTCGTGATCGGACAGATTCGTCAGCGTGATATAGTTGCCGAACAGGAACGAAAGCCGCGCGTCGTCGTCCTTGAAGTACAGAGACGGCCGCAGCCCTTTCGGCAGTTGGTCGATGAAGCAGAACACGCATTTGTTTTTGCAGCTCCGCTGCCGGTCCATGAGATAGGTGCTGAATTCCAGTCCGAGCTCGTCGGCGGTCAGCCCCTTGACTTTAAAATGCTTCTCCCTGCCGTCGGCCTTTCGGAATTCGAGCCGCAGCTTTTCCTCGTCGCAATAGAAACGGTAATCCAACACGTCGCCGATCTCGTTTCCGTTGACGGCTATTAAACTGTCCCCGGCGCAGATCCCCTTTTTGGCGCAGACGGAGCCGGGCTGCACCCTGAATACTTCAACTGCCATGTATCAGACGGTTCACCCGAACGGCAAAAAGGCGGGGAAGAAAATCTTCTCCACCTACGCGCTTTGCCTGGGTTCGGTCATAAAAGGAATGCGCTCAGTCTTCGACTGCGACGACCTGACGGCCGTTGTAATAACCACAGGCTTTGCACAGTCTGTGGGCTTCCTTATATTCACCGCACTGGGGGCACTTTTCGATAGCGGGCGCAGAGATCTTCCAGAGATTGTTGCGTCTCTTGTCTCTTCTTGCTTTGGAAACTCTTCTTGCAGGTACTGCCATTGTTATATCCTCCTAAGTTTTGGATCAGTTTTCGATCAGAACAGATCTTTGAGCGCGTCCCATCTCGGGTCCGTCGCTTTTTTGCAGGAGCAGGGACCGGCGTTCAGATCCTGCCCGCACTGCGGGCACAGCCCCTTGCAGTCCTCCTTGCAGAGGAAGCGATAGGGCATGGCGAGGAAGATATCCTCCCCGATCAGCTCGTCCAGGTCCAGACGCATGTTGTCCACGACGATATAGTCGTCGTCCTCCTGCGTTTCGGCGTGCGGGATCAGCGTATGCTGTGCACGGACCGAAACCTCCCTCCGGATCGGCGCGTTGCATTTCGCGCAGACGGCGCCGAGCGTATACGAAGCGACGGCGTCGAGCGTGACGATGCCGGTCTTTTTGTATACCGAGCCTTTGACGTGCACGTCGGACGCGATCAGCTCGTCCGGCAGGGCGAAGGAATAATCAAATTCCCGGCTTGCCCCTTCCCGGTTAAAAATCGCTTCCAATTCCAGATACACGGTCCGGCTCCTCCGAAGTTTACAGTTTCTGTGAATAAACGCACGTTATATTATATTATTTCCGATTGCTTTTGTCAACAGAAATTTTTCCGTTCACGGCGTTTTTTTCGATATTTACAGAAAATCAAAGGATCGTGCAGAGCTTCTGGATGCTCTCGGGCAGATTATCACGGTCCGTGGAGACTGTAAAGGTGAAGGTGGTATCCGTCAGGTCGGACAGGCGGGAGATCTTCTGCAGGAACTGCGCAAGCTGCTCGTAGTCCTTGCCGCCGATCTTGAGGGTGGCATCCACAAGGATATCCGTCACGTCGTGGTCCCCGGCGCACAGACCGCTGAGGAACCCGTAAAACGCGTCGTACCCGCTGATGCCGTAATCCGCCGCGGCAAGCAGACGGACGCGGAAGTTCACCTGATAGCGAAGCAGATCGTCCTTTTCCACGCAGATCACGTTGCCCTTGGAGGTCGCAAGCGCATTGTTGACTTCCTCCAGCAGTTTCTTGGTTTTGCCGCTTCCCTTTTCACCGATTAAAAGCTTGACCATAATTCTGTATCCTTTCTTTTAGTAACGATTTCTCAAAGACGCTCGCGCAGCGCCCCGGCCAGCTCCTCGTAGCCGGGCTTGCCGAGCAGCGCGAACATATTCTTTTTATAGCTTTCCACGCCCGGCTGATTGAACGGGTTCACCCCGAGGATATAGCCGGAGACGGCGCAGGCCTTCTCGAAGAAATAGAAGAGCTCGCCGAGCGTGAAGGCGTCCATTTTATCCGCCTCGATCACGACGTTCGGCACGTCGCCGTCGGTATGCGCCAGCACGGTGCCTTCGAACGCCTTGCGGTTGATATACGAGAGCGTTCTGCCTGCCAGGAAGTTGAGGCCGTCCGCGTTTTCGGCGGTCGCCTCCACAAGCACGTCGCGCTTGGGCTCCCGGAAGGTGACGACGGTCTCGAACAGATGCCGCTCGCCCTCCTGCACGTACTGCCCCATGGAGTGCAGATCCGTGGAATAGATGACGGACGCCGGGAACAGGCCCTTGCCGTCCTTTCCCTCGCTTTCTCCGAAGAGCTGCTTGAGCCATTCGTTCATCAGCGTGTAATCGGGCTCGTAGCTGACCATCAGCTCGATCTTTTTGCCCTTGCGGTACAGGATATTGCGGATCGCGGCGTAACGGTAGCAGTCGTTCTTCCACATATCCGGCTCGGCGTATTTTTCCATCGAGGCGGCGGCGCCTGCCATCAGCGCGTCGATATCCACGCCCGCGGCGGCGATGGGCAGCAGCCCCACGGCGGTGAGGACGGAATAGCGGCCGCCCACGCCGTCCGGCACGACGAACTCGGCGTAGCCCTCGCTGTCCGCCAGAGCCTTCAGCGTGCCCTTGACCTTATCCGTGGTCACGTAGATGCGCCCGGCGGCCTGCTCCTTGCCGTATTTCTCCTCCAGCAGCTTCTTGAACAGCCGGAAGGCGACGGCGGGCTCGGTGGTGGTGCCGGACTTGGAGATCACGTTGACGGAGAAATCCAGGTTCCGGCAGACCTCCATGATCTCGCCGATCTCGGTGGGAGAGATGGAGTTGCCGACGAAGAAGACCTTGGGATCGTCCTTCGCGAGGAGATTATAGTTCTTGGAACGGACGAACTCGATCGCGGCGCGCGCGCCGAGATAGGAGCCGCCGATGCCGATGACGACGAGCGCCTCGGAATCAGAACGGATCTTCGCGGCTGCGGCCTTGATGCGGGCGAATTCCTCTTTATCGTAATCGCGGGGCAGGGTGAGCCAGCCGTGATGGGTGTTGCCGGCAGCCGTTTCGCGGTTCTCGTACAGGCAGCTTCTGGCGTGATCGACCTCGGGGGCGATCGCCGCAAGCTCCTCCTCGGAAACGAACCGATCCAGATACCGGCAGTTCAGATTGAGTGCCATATTGAATTTCTATCCTCCGAAATAATATTTAGATTATTTTACACGAAACCGAAGGAAATTTCAATAAGAAAAGCGCACTTTTTTTGCGATATTTGCTTTTTTTCAGAACACGTGCGCAAGGATCCGCGTCAAAGCCGTCCAGAACCCCAGCTTCGGCACGGCGGAGGCGGCGATCAGGTCGCAGGAGAGCAGCTCCTCCCCGTCGGACACAAAGCGGACGGTCCCGAGCTTCTGCCCCGCCTCCACCGGCGCTTCCACCGTTTCAGCCGCCTCGATCCGCATTTCGATCGCGCTTCCCTGCCCTTTGCGGATCAACTGCTCGCGGAGCTGCTCCGGCAGCAGCGCCACGCTTTTTTCCTCCCCGTGCGAAACGGCGACCTCCGGCAGGCGCTCCGCCGGGACCTCGGGACGGTAAATCTCATAATTCGCGAAGCCGTGGTCCAGCAGCGCACGCGCGCCGTTGAAGCGGTCGTTGGAATTCCCGGCGCCGAGCACCACGGCCACGAGCCCCAGACCGTCGCGCTCCGCGGTGGCGCTGATGCAGCAGCCCGCCTTGCCCGTGGTGCCGGTCTTGAGTCCGGTCGCGCCTTTATAATAACGGATCAGGCGGTTCGTATTCACGATCTGGGTCTTGCCGCCGCGCAGTTCATCCATCCAGATGCCGGTATAATCGCGCACCATATCGAAGCGCATCAGCGCGCGGGACATCAGGGCGACGTCATAGGCCGTGGTCAGGTGCGTGGTCGTGTCGTCGTCAAGCCCCGTGCAGTTATCGAAATGCGTGTTCGTCATCCCCAGCGCCTCGGCCTTCCGGTTCATTTCGTTGACGAAGGCCTCCTCGCTCCCCGCCACGGCCTCGCCGAGCAGACAGCAGGCGTCGTTTGCGCTGTAGACGAACGCGGCCTTCAGCAGCTCGCGCACGGTCATCTGCTCCCCGGGCTCCAGCCAGATCTGGCTGCCGCCCTTGGCCGCGGCGGTATCGGAGCAGGTCAGCGTCGCGTCCAGCGACAGTCTGCCGTCCCGGATCGCCTCGCACACCAGCAGCAGCGTCATGACCTTGGTCACGGACGCGGGGTACAGCAGCTCGTTCTCGTTTTCCGCGGCAAGCAGCGTGCCGGTGTTCAGGTCCATCAGCGCGTAGGCCTTCGCGTTGACGGCAAGCCCGGTCTCCGGGTTCAGCGTCTCGACCGTGACGGGCATTTGCCCCGGCTCGGGGCGATCCGCGCCGTCCCCGGCCGCAAAGAACAGGCACGGCGCGCAAAACGCCAGCAGACAGCTCAATAAGACCGCAAGCAGGTTTTTTCCATACGTTTTCATAAGCATTCCTCCGCTTTCAGGATATGCTGCCGCGTCCGAAAAAATGAGCAGGTTCGGCTTGCTATTTGCGGGAAAATCAGGTATACTGAGGAGGAGAACGCTCGGAAGACAGGAGAACACCATGAAGGCTGCCTATATCACCCTCGGCTGCAAGGTCAATCAGTATGAATCCAACGCCATGCGGCAGGCGCTGGAGCAGGCGGGGTACGAGACCGTCGGCGAAAACGAGCAGGCGGACGTTTATGTCGTCAATTCCTGCACCGTTACCGCGGAATCCAGCCGCAAGTCCCGGCAGGCGCTGCGCGCCGCCCGGCGGCGCAATCCGAACGCCGTGACCGTGCTGACCGGCTGCTACCCGCAGGCCTACGCCGACGAGCTGCAGACGCTGACCGAAGCGGATATCGTGCTCGGAAACAAAACGAACACGCTTCTGCCGGAGGCGATCCGCCGCTTCCGCGAGACGGGCAAGCGCCTGATCGAGGTGGAGCCGCACGGAAGGACCGACGGCTACAAAGGCGTCGGCGCGGCGGCGTTCGAGGGGCACACCCGCGCCTTCATCAAAATCCAGGACGGCTGCAACCGCTACTGCACCTATTGCATCATCCCGAAGTCGCGCGGCTTCTCCCGCTCCCGCGATCCGGAGGAAATCTACCGCGAGCTCAAGGAGATCGCGGCGAACGGCTATAAGGAGGTCGTGTTCGTCGGCATCAACCTTTCCGCCTACGGGCTGGATACGAGCGGCAATATCGCCGACGCGCTGGAGCTTGCCGAGAAGACGGACGGGATCGAGCGGATCCGCCTCGGCTCTCTGGAACCGGACCATCTGACGGACGAGGTGCTGACCCGGATGCGGGGCTTTTCAAAATTCTGCCCGCAGTTCCACCTCTCCCTGCAGAGCGGCTGCGACCGCACGCTCAGGCGCATGAACCGGCACTACGACACCGCGTTTTTCACGGATCTGTGCGACCGGCTGCGGGCGATGTTCCCGGGGCTGTCGCTGACGACGGATATCATCTGCGGCTTTCCGGGCGAGACCGAGGAGGAATTCCGGGAGACCGTGGCATACGCGAAGAAAACGGGCTTTATGAAGGTCCACGTCTTCCCCTATTCCCCGCGTGAGGGCACGCCCGCCGCAAAAATGGAGGGGCAGATCCCGAAGGAGGAGAAGGCGCGGCGCTGCGCGATCCTGCAAAAGGAATGCGACGGCGTGCGGGCGGCGTTTCTGCAGACGCTGGTGGGCACGACGCAGCGGGTCCTGTTTGAGACTCCGAAAAACGGCTTCGCCTGCGGCTATACCGAAAACTATACGCCGGTGCGGGTCAGAACGGACTTGCCGCTCGTGGGGGAGATCCGCACCGTGCGCGTGGTCGAGGCAACCGGGAACGACGTGCGCGCGGTTCTTACGGACTGAACGCAGATAATAAGGACCGCCCTGTCCAAGCGCGACAGAGCGGTCCGTTTTTTATATTCCGAGCGTAAACGGCGCTTATTTGGTGCCGAAGATCCGGTCGCCCGCGTCGCCGAGGCCGGGCACGATGTAGCCGTGCTCGTTCAGGTGATCGTCCAGCGCGGCGCAGTAGATATCCACGTCCGGATGCGCGGCCTGCAGAGCCTTGAGCCCTTCCGGCGCGGCGATGGTGCACATGAATTTGATGTTCTTGGGGCCGCGCTTTTTGATCATGGAGATCGCGTCGATCGCGGAGCCGCCGGTGGCGCACATGGGGTCGACGACAAGCACGTCGCGCTCCTCAATGTCGTGCGGCAGCTTGCAGTAATACTCGACGGGCTGCAGCGTTTCGGGATCGCGGTAAAGCCCGATATGCCCGATGCGGGCGGAGGGGATCAGAGCCGTAACGCCCTCCACCATACCGAGGCCGGCGCGCAGGATCGGGACGATCGCAAGCTTTTTGCCCGAAAGCTTCTTGACCTTTGCCGTGCAGATGGGCGTTTCCACTTCACAGTCCATCAGCTCAAGGTCTCTCGTGGCCTCGTAGCACATCAGCATGCCGATCTCGCTGATCAGCTCCTTGAACTGCTTGGATGGCGTACTTTTATCCCGCAGGATCGAAAGCTTGTGCTGGATGAGCGGGTGATTGGTAATGGTGATCTTGGACATATTGATAGCTCCTTTCGCTTTTTTCAGACTGAATCGGTCATTCGTTTTCCAGCGCCATGACCTGATCGACGCGCCTTTGATGGCGGCCGCCCTCGAAGGGGGTATTCAGAAAGACGTTGACCAGCTCCTCTGCAGAGCCCGCGCCGATCACGCGCGCGCCGAGGCACAAGACGTTCGCGTCGTTATGCAGACGCGTGAATTTGACGCTGAAATAATCCGTGCAGCAGGCGGCGCGGATGCCTTTGATCTTGTTGGCAGCCATGGACATGCCGATCCCGGTGCCGCAGCAGAGGATCGCCTTTTCGCATTCGCCGGAGACGACGAGGTCGCAGGCCTTTTTTGCCTGCAGGGGATAATCGACGGAATTGGTATCGTAGGCGCCGCAGTCGCGGTATTCGACGCCGCACGCCTCAAGGTAATGCCGGAGCGCCTCCTTGAGCGGGTACCCGGCATGGTCTGAGCTGATTGCGATCATTGCGTCCTCCTTTGCTTTTCGCGTTCCGCCTGAGACAGGCGCAGATAAGAGGGCGTCAGCGCGGCGGCCGTCTCCCCCATATCCCCTTCATTATAACGCATGCTCGCGGCAAATGCAACACCGGCGGCGCGCTGATATTTAAAAATTTCGGGAAAAACGCAAAATTTGATCTCCGGCTTGTCGGAAAACCACGAGGCGGCAAGGTCCGCGCCATCCCCCAGGAACAGCACGGTCCCGTCAAAGGGCGCCAGCTCCTCCCGCAGCTCGGCCAGCTTTCGCGGCGCGTCCGGCAGCAGCCGTTTCAGTTCCCCGTTTTCGCTGCGGAACAGCGCGCTGTAAACCTGCATGCACCGCGCGTCCATTACGGGGCAGATCAGATAGGCGTCCAGCGCCGCGCCGCAGGCCATAGCCTCCAGCGTGGAGATCCCGTACACCGGCTTCCCCGTGCCGAACGCGAGCCCCTTGACAGCCGAAACGCCGATCCTGACGCCCGTAAAGGACCCCGGGCCCTTGCTGACGGCAAAGGCGTCCACGTCGCCGACCGCGACGCCCGCGTTTTGCAGGCAGCTGTCCACGACCTCCATCAGCGTTTCGGAGTGGGTCAGCCCCACGTTCAGAAAGCTTTCGGAAATCAGCTTCCCGTCGCGCACCAGCGCCGCGCCCGCGGACACCGCGCTTGTCTCAATTCCCAGAATCAGCATCGAACGCGCCTCCCTTCACCGTGATGATCCGCCCGTTTTCCGCGTCCGCGCGGGCGATATCGATATAAACGATCCGCTCCGCGTAATATTCCTCCAGCTCGCCCAGCACGCGCTCGCTCCACTCGACGAACAGGATGCTGCCGTCCCCGAGGTAGTCGAAAAAGCCCGTGGCGTAGAGATCGTCGAGATCCGAAATGCGGTAGAGATCGAAATGATACAGATGCGGCTGTCCGCCGTAATCGTTCACGAGCGCGAAGGTCGGGGACGAGACGTGGGACGTGTTGCCGTAGGCGCCCAGCGCCCCGCGCACGAAGGCGGTCTTGCCCGCGCCGAGGTCGCCCGTGAACAGCACGAGCGAGCCGGGCCCGATTTTTTCGCAGATCTCGCGGGCGAGACGCATGGTCTCCTGCTCGCTGCCCGAAACAAATTGTCGCAAAGTCCTGACTCCTTTCAAAGAAGCTATTGAAAAAACGTCCGATATCTTGTATAATATAGAGTACTATTTCGGAAAGGACGCGGGGACGCTCCCCGTTTGACATATGAGAACGCTGATACACAAAATCAAGGAAGCGATCGCCGGCACGGATTTCATTCTGCTGCTGTTCTGCGTCGCCGCTTCGATCTTCGGGATCGTAATGGTCTATTCCGCCACGCGCCCCGCCATGGCGGAGGGCGAGACTGTTCCGCGCGACGCGCGCGCCATGTTTCTTGCCGTCGCGATCGGGCTCGTGATCGCGCTTGCGATCTCGTTTATCGATTATAATTTTATCACAAAGCTGTTTCCCTTCATCGGGGCGGTGTGCATCGGCATGATGGCGCTGCTGTTTTTCATCGGCGTGGGACCGCAGGAGCGTCCCGACGCGAAGACCTGGCTCATGGTCCCCGGCACGACCTTCTTCTTCCAGCCGTCGGAGCTGATGAAGATCGGCTTTATCATCACCTACGGCATGCATCTGGAGCTGGTGCGGGATAAGCTGGACCGGCTGTTCCATCTGGTCCTGCTGCTGGTACACGCGGCGGTCCCGGCAGGGCTCGTGCTGCTTTCCGGCGACATGGGCAGCGCCCTGGTCTTCCTGTTTATCGCCGCGGTCATGCTGTTCTGCGCGGGCGTGAGACTGCGCTGGTTCCTGCTCGGCGGCGCGGCGGTGATCGCCTCGGCCCCCTTCGTGTGGCGCTTCGTGTTCGACGCGGTGCAGAAGGACCGCATTCTCGGCCTGATCTACCCGGAGCGCTATGCGGATATCATGCTGCAGCAGAATCGCGGCATGACCGCCATCACCTCCGGCGGGCTGACCGGCATGGGTCTGTTTCACGGAACCCTGACGCAGATCGACAACGCGATCCCCGAAGCCGAGAACGATATGATCTTCACCTGCATCGGCGAGGAGCTGGGGCTGATCGGCTGCGCGGCGGCGCTGGGGCTGATCGTGGCAGTGGTGCTGCGCTGCGTGCACATCGGCCGACGCTCCAAGGCGGGCGGCACCTCGCTGATGTGCTACGGCTTCGCAGCGATGCTGGCGTTCCAGACCGTGGTCAACGTCGGCATGTGCCTGATGCTGCTGCCCGTGGTCGGCATCACCCTGCCGTTCTTTTCCGCGGGCGGCTCCTCGAACCTGTGCGTATATATCGGCATCGGCCTGATCCTGAGCATTTACCGCTTCGACCGCGAAACGGAGGCGGTCAGCTTCCGGATCGGGAACCTGACGCCGTTTTCCAATTACTGAGGCGCTTACAGCTTCGTCAGCCGCGCGGCCTTCTGCATCAGCTTTTTCGTGCCGCACGAATCGAA
>CACZGD010000025.1 GCA_902780565.1 Oscillospiraceae bacterium | reverse complement strand
TGACACTTTATTCTTCTATTTGAATCACAACGCATTGTGTTCTGATTTTTCCGATCCTGACCGATCTCCGCAGCCGCCTTTCACTTTCCCTCTTCACCATCCCCTTCCGGTCGGCATATCGTAACACCGCCGTGGGATCGCCCCCGGCGTCGCGGACCAGCCTGTCGAACACGGCGCCGATGATGGCGACGTACTGCTTCTCCCCGTCCAACGGCTCTTTGGGCATGAGTTTCCCCCACGTTTCCTTTTCGTAGTCGCTGCCGTCGAAGCCCTTGATTTTGCCGGGGTTGCCCGCCAGCGCCGCGAACACGGCCTCCAGCACGTCGGCCTCGGGGTCGAGGTCGGCTTCTTTTTTCAAATAGGGCAGCAGGTCCCCGGGCTGCAGCAGGTGGTCGACGTCCCCGAACACGAACTTGCTTGCCAGCGTATCCGCCATCAGCAGCACGGCGGCGGCAGCCGCCTGTTTGTCGGTCATAAAAAAACCTCCCGTCATAGAATTGGAACATTTGTTCCACGACAGGAGGATCATATCAGATTTTTCGATTTATTTCTGCCCTTTGACGACAAGAATAAGAAAAAGTTTGGGAAATTTTCGGTGGATTTTTGTGGAATATGTACAAAGGGCCGAGGGCCGAGGGCCGAGGGGAAGCCAGAGGTCAGGGACCAGGGGTACAAAATCCCGGTAGCACGGCACCTCAGTGCCGTTCGTGACATTGTTATTTTTCCGAAGCCTGCCGGTCTGAACCCGGTACCGGAAACGGAGCCGGGTGAAAAACCGCCGGTAGTACGGCTGCCCACAGCCGTTGATTTGCCTTGACGGCGGAGGGATGAATCCCGGCGGGGTCAGGTGTCGGAATACGAATTACGCTCATTCCGGGATGATTCCCTCCCCGGCAAGGGGAAGAACGCGGAATGCGGTACATACGATCGAATCCGGCGATTCGACGAATCACCAAATAATAACATTGTATCGATAATATACCCGGTTCGTCGCCCGGACGTCCTGCAACGCCGGTACCATGTCCGTCGGTTGCCCCTTGCCGGGGAGGGCATCATCCCGGATATTCACATGGTCCGTCATCCACTGCCCGATTCCGCCGGGACGACACCCTCCCGCAGCAAGGCACAAAAACGGCTGTGGGCAGCCGTACTACCGATATAACCACCGCCCGGTCCCGTTCCCGGTAACGCCCCCTGACCTCTGGCCTCTGGTCCCTGGTCCCTGGTCCCTGGTCCCTGGTCCCTGGCCCCTGGCTTCTGGTCCCTGGCCTCTGGCCCCTGGCCCCTGGTCCCTGGTCCCTGGCCCCTGGCGCCCGGGTCCTGATCTCCCCGGTCGGGCGTAAAAAAGCCCCCTTCCGGGGGCCTTTTTCGTCAAATCAATATATTGTTACCGTAAAGGGTATTTGCTGAGGATATTTGCTGTTCGGTTCAAGCTCTTGACTTGGCAAAGCATTCGCTGCAGAGAACGGCACGGTCCTCACGCGGCTTGAAGGGTACTCTGGCTTCTTTTCCGCACTGACTGCACACAGTCACAAAGTACTCTCTTTCACCCTTTGCAGCTTGCTTGCGGGCGGTACGGCATTCCTTGCAGCGCTGGGGCTCGTTTTCAAAGCCCTTCTCGGCGTAGAACTCCTGCTCGCCTGCGGTGAATACGAATTCTTTTCCGCATTCCTTGCAAATAAGTGTTTTGTCTTCGTACATTGTTTTTACCTCGCTGTTAATTTTTTACGGGTGGGTTATATCTTTTCAGTCGGCAGACTGTTAAGATCTTGGGTGGACAGGGCTGCTTTGAGTTTTGCTTTGGCGCGGGAATAGGCATTCTCCGCCGCCTTTCTGGAAACGCCGAGGCTTTTTCCGGTTTCTTCCGCCGAAAGCCCCGCAAGGCGCTTATAGAACACGTTTTTTTCGAGGGGCGAGAGCACGGTTTCGGTGAGCAGGAAGATGGCGTTGCTGCCCTCGTCCGACTCCAGCTCCGACACAGGGTCCACGCCGCCCGGCATTTCAAGCGAATCGAGCGGGACGAAACCGTAATTTCCGGCCTCCTTCTGCGTTTTGGCGCGGCGCTTGACGGACCGCAGACGGTTTGCCACGCACACACCCGCGAAGGCGGAAAAGGGCACGCCCTTTTTGGGGTCGAATCCCTTTGCGGCGGAGAGCAGCGCCAAAAGCCCCTCCTGCGTCAGGTCCTCGGCGTCCTCGGGGGACGCGGCGAAGGCGGCGGCAATGCGCCCGACTTCGGTCTGGTAACGGCGGATCAGCGCGTCCGCCGCGCCGGGGCTCCCCTGCTTGACGGCTGAAATCAACAAAGAATCGTCCTCTTTGTCAAAACGGAGACCGTCGGCTGCAATTGTCATAGTTCACCCTCGAAAATAAAGTAAAACAATTTAGATTGTAAACAATTTTTTTTGATTTGTCAATAGGAATTCTGAGTAATTTTAACAAAAATCAATAAAATTTCATGATATATGTCGGGTTTCATTAAAACAAAGACCCGAAAAAGCGTTTGAGCACGGACAGCCAGCGGTTGATCTCCGCCAGCAGGAAGTCAAAGAAGCCGAGCTCGCGGATTCCTTTTGTAATGCCGGAGGTCCCGGCATTGTCGGCGGCGCCCAGCAGGAAGGCCTGCGTATAGAGAACGCCGCCGTCGCCCAGCACCTCGGCGCGCACGTAGTCGCCGAGCAGATCTGCATAATCATCCAATTGCAGGACCGCCTCGCCCGCCGGCAGCATGCAGACGGTCTTCCCGTCCGAGACGAAGCGCACGAGCTTTGCGTTTTCGGTGCGGATCGTAATGCGCCCCGCCCCGTCGTCCGTTTCGATCGCGGTGATCGCGGGGAAGGAATCCACGGTCGTGAAGCCCTGCCCGTCCAGCACGGTATATTCCGCGCCGATCGCGTCGTTCCTGCCGTATTTGCCGCTGTTGATCCCGGCGATGCGCTCGCGCATGGCAGCCAGCGCCGCGTTCACGCGCAGCAGGGTGGGGTCGTTCTCCCCGCAGAAGGCGGCAAGCCCCGCGGCGTATTCCGCCAGCTCCTCCGGGTTCCCGATGCAGTGGGAGGCGGCGAAGAACTGCCCGCTTTCCATCGCCTTTCTGGCGGCGGGGGAGGAGAGAGAAGACGCCAGCAGCAGGGTGAAGCCCGTGTCGATCTTATCGAGCTGATGCGCGTCCGAGGACGCGATGGCGTATACGTTTTTGCCGTTCGCCGCGAAGCGGGTCAGCAGACGGTCCCACAGCACGCGGTCGAAGCGGGTGCGGTTGTCGCCCTTGGAGTTCACGTCGATCCCGAGGCAGGAGGGATATTTGTCCAGCAGGGCGGCGTATTTGTTGATATAATACGCGTAGGCGGGGTTTTCGTCGTTATAGGCGTCGGCGGAGGAGAGCTCGTAGCGCGCCTTGGTGTATTCGCCCGGGTGGTTGATGACCGAAAGCCCGCCGAGGCGCTCCACGCGGCGCACGGCGTCCGCATAGGTGGTCACGGAGTTATCCGTGGAATTGACGAACCAGGAGTTCACGTGCGCGTTGACGGAGACCGCGTTGTTCTCCACCCCGTAGGGCAGACGCAGGATCACGCGCTCCCCCGCGTGCAGGTAATCGTCCCCGCTCACGGTGTTCACGTAGCGATAGGGCGTGCCGTCCGAAAACGCGCCGGTCGCGCCGAGGTATTCAAGGTCCCCCTCGCTTCTGCCGAACACGGTCAAAAGGGTCTTGATCACGTTCTGCTTCGCGCCGTCGTTCCAGCCCTCGTCCACCACGCCGTGGTCCGTGACCGCCACGATATCGTAGCCGGTCCGGTAGTGGCGCTCGAGGCTCTGATACAGGGTGTGGTCGCCGTCGCTGGCGTTCGTGTGCGAGTGCAGCGCGGTCTTATACTGCCGGACCGTCGCCCAGTCGATCCCCGCGTACGGGTTCGTGATCGCGTAACGCGGCGCCCCCCACGCCGACCCCGCGGGCAGAAGGACCGAAACGGTCAGGAGCAGGCTCAGAAGCAGGCAAAGCGATTTTTTCATGGAAATACCCCTTTCCCGGATTGTATGATTTCAGTTTAGCACAAAGGGAGGGGGTTGTAAAGTGGCTTTTTGGAGAAGAGGCAGGGGGAGAAGAAATGAAATAAAAAAGAAAAACGGGACGCCGAAGCCTCCCGTTGTCAAAAACATTTTCAATCGCGGCCGGGCCGCAACCGAAACTTTTCTTTTTTCTTTTTTATTTCTTATTTTTTCCCGCGCACCCGTGCGCCTCCCGGGATTAAATTGCCCGCGTGGCCGCGTCCAGCCAGCGCCGCTCGTCCTCGTCCAGCACGGGCGACAGGGTCTCGCGGACGGTCTTGTGATAGGCGTTGAGGACGGCTCTTTCCTCTTCGGTCATCTCCTCCGGCAGGATCGCGTCGAGGTCGAAGGGACACATGGTCAGGGGCTCGAAGCGATAGAAGGTCCCGTATTCGTTTTCGGCGTCCTTGACGCACAGCAGCAGGCTTTCGTGACGGATGCCGTACTGCCCCTCGAGGTAGAAGCCCGGCTCGTCGGAGGTGATCATGCCCGGCTCCAGCGTCTGCGGGGCGGAGAACGCCTGATAATGGATGCGCTGCGGCCCCTCGTGGACGTTCAGCAGCGCGCCGACGCCGTGCCCGGTGCCGTGGTTATAATCGAGCCCGCGCTCCCACAGGGGCGAACGCGCCAGCACGTCCAGACTCACGCCGGAGCAGCCCTTTTTGAAGCGGGCCGCCAGCAGCCTCAGGTGCCCGCGCAGGACCATGGTGAAGTCGCGCTTCATTTCGTCCGTCACCGGACCCAGCGCCACGGTGCGGGTCACGTCCGTAGTGCCCTCCAAAAACTGCGAGCCGGTATCGAACAGCAGCAGACCCTCCGGGCGCAGGGGCGCGTCCGTTTCGGGCGTGGCGGAGTAGTGGACGATGGCGCCGTGGGGACCGTAGCCGAAGATCGGCTCGAAGCTGGGCTCCAGATACCCCGGCTGCGCCTTGCGGAAGCTTTCGAGCTTCTCCGCCGCCGAGATCTCGGTGATCGCTTCCTTGCCGACGTGGGACTTGAGCCAGATCAGGAAGCGCACCAGCGCCGCGCCGTCCTTCACGTGGGCGGCTTTCGCGTTTTTCTGCTCCGTTTCGTTCTTCATGGCCTTCGGCAGCTCGGTGGGGTTGCTCTTTTCCACCGTCTCCCCCTTCACGCCGCCGATCAGGGCATAGCTGACCGTGGCGGGGTTCAGCAGCACGCGGCGGGAACCGTCCAGCGCCGCAACGTCCGCGAAAATATTCTCATACGGGCGCAGCGCCACGCCGTCCGCCGCCAGGGACGCCCGGATCGGGTCCGGGACCTTTTCGGCGTCGATATAAAGATAGGCGTTCTCCCCGTCCAGCAGGAAGAAGCTCAGAAACACCGGGGAGCAGAGCACGTCGTTCCCGCGCAGGTTCATGAGCCACGCGATATCGGACAGGTCCGCCAGCACGTGCGCGTCGGCGCCCGCCTCCTTCACGGCGGCCTTCAGGTCAGAAAGCTTCTCGCGCCGGGTCCTGCCGGTGCAGGCGTCGTCAAGCGCCCAGACCTCCTTCATGGACCTTGCGGGGCGGTTTTCCCAGATCTCGCCGACCAGATCGCGGTCGAAGCGTACGGCTGCGCCCTGCTTTTCGGCGGCCTTGACGTACCGTCTGCCCGCAAACGCGGTCATGGTGCGCCCGTCAAACCCCAGCGTCTGCCCGGCAGTCAGGTGATCCCCCAGCCACGCTTCGATCGTGGGCACACCCGGCTCGCGCATCTTCATCAGCGTGATCCCGGTCCCGGCAAGCTGGTCCGCCGCCTGCAAAAAGTAGCGCCCGTCCGTCCACAAAAGGGCGTCCGAAGCCGTCACGACCAGCGTGCCCGCCGAGCCCGTGAAGCCCGAAACGTAGCTTCTGCATTTGAAATAGTCGCCCACGTACTCCGACCCGTGAAAGTCCTCCGTGGGGATGATATAAGCGTCCACGCCCGCCGCAAGCATCGCCTGCCGCAGGGCGGTGATTTCCTGTTTCATCGTGATCCTTCTTTCGTGATGGTTTTTTGATTATTTTACGCCCGGAAGGGGGATTTGTCAAGAGAGTCGGCGGCGCATAGCGCCGCGGGTGCACGGGTACACGGGATCGGAATGCAAAATGCAGGATGCAAAATACAAAATGAAGGGACCTGCGGTCGGCATTCAATAGGGCCGAGGGCCGGGGGCCGGGGGCCGAGGGTCGGGACCTGCGGTCGGCATTATAATCGGGTAAGGGCCGCGCCCCCTTCATCCAACATCCAACATCGCCGCGAAGCGGCTTTCAATGCCGTTCCCCGTCCCGTCACCGCAGCATCTGCAGCCCGAACGCCCAGGCGGGCAGGGCGGGGACGGAGCAGAGGGTGGAAAACACCACGAGGGAGGTGGCGAAGGCGGGGTCGCGGTCGTATTTGGCGGCGAGCATCCCGGTGGTCGCGCCCGCGGGCATGGCAGCGAGGAGGACCGACAGGTCCCGCACCGTGGGGTCGACCGGCAGCAGCAGGCACACACCCAGCACCAGGGCCGGGATCAGCAGCAGGCGCTCGACCGTGAACAGGATCACGGTCTTGTTCAGGCATTTTTTAAGGTCCATATCCCCCAATATCATGCCGATGACGAGCATGGACAGCGCGGTGTTGCACCGCCCGATCACGCCCACCGGCGTCAGGATCAGGTCCGGCGGGGTCCAGCCCGTGAGCAGCAGGACGATCCCGAGCAGGCACGCGAGGATGCACGGGTGCGTGACGACCTTGACGAGCGTCCTTTTCACGCTTTTTTCGCCGGAGAAGAGCGCCAGCCCCTCGCTCCACATCATGATGCGCTGCGGGATCAGATAGACGCTGGCGTACATCAGCCCGGTCGCGCCGAACACGCCCTCCGCGATCGGGTTCCCCAAAAAGCCCGCGTTCGGGCACAGCACGCCGTATTGCAGGCTGCGCTTGCGGTCCTCGTCCGTTTTGCGGTACCTGAGCTTGCCGTAGACCACGCAGAACGCCTGCAGGACGATCGAGAGCAGCAAAATCTGCAGGCAGTCCCCCAGCGCCTCGCGCGACGCGCCGGACAGGAAGCCCGTGACGATGTTGCAGGGCATGACGAGATCGATGACCAGATCCGTGAGGTTCTTTTGCCCCGTGCCGCCGAAGATCTTCAGCTTTTTGAACAGGAAGCCCAGCGCCGTGAGAATGAACACGGTGAGCTGCAGCTCCATCAGCTTTTGCAAGACGGTCCCCTCCCCCGTTCCGAAATCCGCCTTCATCTTAGCACGCCGGACGAAAAAATGCAAGCGGGCGGCGGGGTTTTCTCTTGAAAGGGGGAACCGGCTGTGCTATACTGAAAACAGCTAACATTAAAGGGGGCTTTTGCATGACCCGTTTCCGTTCTGTTGTCGCGCTGCTGACCGCGGCGCTGCTTTGCCTGAGTCTGCTGTCGGCGGCCGCCGCGGCGGACCCCATCGCCTTCCCGCTGAAGATCACCGAACAGGCGCCCGTCTATGACTATGTGGACGGCCGTTTGCGGGAGGATCCCGACACGGGAGACCTGTTCCGCTATTACGACCCCGCCGTCTATTTCCCGGATTCCACCGGCATTTCCCTGAAGCTGCCGGACGGGCTCTTTTCCGGCACCGTGGGCGAATTCCGCGAACGGTACGGCGAGGGCGCGATCAGCGTGCAGGACAGGCAGTCCGCAGCGTCCCCGTGGCGGATCGGGCCCAACCCCGTGGAGATCCTGGCGCTGGGCGTCCCGTACAAGAGCACGATCACGCTTTCCGAGAACCCTTATGAGTCCATCTCCTATCGGGAAGCCTCTCCCCTGACCCTGACGCTGGAGCGCAGGGACGGCGGCAGGGAAACCCTGCGCGTCTCCTATTTTTATACCGATCACGAAACGCGCCTTCGCGCCGCCGGGCGCGACCTGCCCTGCGAATTCCTGACCCGCGACGGCAAGACCTGCCTGTCCGTGGGCGAGGCGCGCAGCGCGACCCTGCCCGAAAGCTCATGGCTGCGCGCCGTGAAGCAGGGCGACCGGCTTGCCGCCTTTCTTGCCGCGAAAGCCGCCGGGGACGCGCCCGCCTACGCCAGAGACCTGAACGCCGGAAACACCGACGCGATCCTGCGCTTTTTATACGACGCCGGGGATTTCGCCGTGCTGGGGGACCTGACCGACCGCGCCGAGGCCGGTCCCGACGGGACCGTGCGCCTGACCCTGACCGCCAAGGAGATTCAGGTGGCGCTGAACGCCGCCTTTGAGGACCGCCACGCCTTTACGCCCGCCCTTTCGACCGCCTATGACGCCGAAGCCGGCGCGCTGACCCTGACGCCCCGCGCCCTGCCGGACAAAACCGACCTGCCCGTGACGTGGACCGAGGCAGACGGCGTGTGGTTCGCCGCCCTTTCCGGCGCGCCCGCCCTTGCCGTGAACGGCAGGGGGCAGCTTGTGAACCTCGGCGACGCGGACTATATCCCCCACGTCCACAAATGGGGCGGCTGGACGGTGCAAAACGCCCCCACCTGCACCCAAAACGGGACCGAGACCCGCCTGTGCCCCCTGTGCGGCGCGACCGAGACCCGCACAGCCGAAAAGCTGGGCCACGACTTCGGCGCATGGACCGTAACGGTCCCCGCCGCCTGTACCGAAAACGGGACGGAGACCCGCGTCTGCGCCCGCTGCGGCAAAACCGAGACCCGCGCGATTCCCGCGACCGGGCACGCCTTCGGCGGCTGGACCCCCGCGGACGACAACAACCACGTCCGCGTGTGCCAAAACGACCCCGCGCACACGGAGGCCGCCCCGCATACCTTCGACGGCGGCGTGATCACGACCGCCCCCACCGCGACGGCCCCCGGCGAAAGGACCTTTACCTGCGAAGCCTGCGGATACAAGAAGACCGAAAGCGTCCCGCCGACCGGCGAGCCGGACGATCCCACGGACCCCGCCGATCCCGACGACCCGGTGGGTCCCGGCCCCGTGCGCCTGAAGCTGGGAGACATCGATAACGACGGCAGCGTGACCGCCGCAGACGCCCGCCTTGCCCTGCGCGCCGCCGTGGGGCTGGACGAGCTGGAGCCCGGGTCCATCCCCTTCCGCATGGCGGACGTGGACCTGTCCGACCGCGTGACCGCCGCCGACGCAAGGCTCATCCTGCGCAAGGCCGTGGGCTTCACGGACGAAGCGTTCGGGAAACGGCAATAAGGCTTGACTTCCCGTCCGCGTTCCTGTATAATAGGGAGGTATCGTCGGGTAAAGCCCGATCCCGGACGCCAAGCGTCCCTTCGACGCCGCAAGGCGATTCCAACATGAAGGGAGGAAAACAGTCTATGGCATGTTTCGCAGTCCCCGCAGTGGAGGCCGTGGCGGTCACCGCCGTCGCCTTTATTCTGCAGAAGAGAGAAACCGCGCGCGCGACCCAGGTCGTCGCCGGAACCGATTCGCCCATCGAGGAGCATAAGACCACGCTTTCCAGAAAGCTCAAGTGGCTCCGGAATCTCCTGTTCGGCGGCGCGTTCCTGCTGGCGTTTGAGCACGTCTGGCACGGCGAGGTCGTCCCGTGGTTCCCGTTCCTGACCGCCGTGGAAAGCGGCGAAGCAGCGGCAATGCTGCACGAAATGGCTACCGTCGGCGTGATGATGGCCGGTGTGATCACCCTTGTCTGGGTCGGAATGGTCCTTGTCTCAAATGCTTTGGAAAAGCGCGCAGCCAAGCTGCAGCCCCGGACGGCAGATGAGAACGCGTAAGGAGCTGTTTTGACATGACGTTATTGATCACCGTGTTTGCGGCCGTGATCGCCACCACCGTGTGGTATGTGAAGCCCGCCGCGTCCCGCCTGAAGGTGGGGCTGCTGGTGTGGATGTATTGGGGCGCAAGTCTCATGTGGCTGGTGGACGCGATTTTTGAGTACGTGGAGCTGAAGGCAGCATACTTTACGCCCGACCCCATCGATCTGCTCAACGACGCGTTTCTGGGGCTCAGCGTCGTCGCCCTCGCCCTTGCGGTGTGGGTCGCGGTGCTGCTCATCACCGACCCGAACGACCGGGTCAAACAGGCGCTTCGCCGCAAAAAATGATCAAAGGTTCAGGGAAAACCGTCCGAAAGGGCGGTTTTTTCGTTTGGCGCTGTGGGATGCCGCGTGTCGGATGTTGAAGGAAGGCGGCTGCCGAGACCTGCGCCCCTGCCGATGCTTTTGTTCCCCGTCCCGTTTCCGGTCCCTTCCCTTGCCACCGGCCTCCTGCCCATCCAAAAACCGGGGCCCCTTGCGGGACCCCGGCGCGGGATATTGCCGTCAGGCGATCATCTGAACAGGTTGCGGAAGAAATAGGCGATGCGGTGGAAGAACGCGACGATCCTGCCGAAGAAGCCGGTGTGGGTCTCGCCGCAGTAGGGACACTTGTCGCCTTCGTCCTCGTGGGGCTGATCCGGCTGGGTGAAGGTGGTGCCGCAGCCGTAGTCGCAGTAGCCGTTGTGGTCGTCGTCCTTGTGCTGGACCGTGTTTTGGTACGTCACCTTCGTGGCGCCGCAGTCGCGGCAGGTGAAGGTCGTTTCACCTCTTACGGTGCAGGTCGGGGTCTTGGTCACGCGGCCGCCGTCCCAATTGTGCGGCGCGGTCTCCACGTGGTTCGGGTCGTTGGCGCACACGCGGCGGTGGTTGTTGTCGTCCACGCGGGTCCAGCTGCCGTAGGCGTGACCGGTCGCGGGCGCGCCGTCGCGGGTCTCATAGTAATCGCAGCGGCTGCAGTCGCGGCGCTCGGTCCCCTTGTTCGTGCAGGTCGCGGGCACTGAGACGGTCCACGCGCCCATGTCGTGGCCCAGCATCCCGATGGGCTCTTCCTCATAATAGTCGCAGCGTGAGCACTCACGGCGGGAGACGCCGTTTTCGGTGCAGGTGGCGGGGGTCTTCTCGAACCACGCGCCCATGTCGTGCCCCAGCTTTTCGATGGGTTCCTCCTCGAAGTAGTCGCAACGGCTGCATTCGCGGCGGGAGATACCCTCTTCGGTGCAGGTGGCGGGGGTCTTCTCAAACCACGCGCCCATGTCGTGCCCCAGCTTTTCGATGGGTTCCTCCTCGAAGTAGTCGCAGCGGCTGCATTCGCGGCGGGAGACGCCGTTTTCGGTGCAGGTGGCGGGGGTCTTCTCGAACCACTCGCCCATGTCGTGGCCCAGCGCCGCCGCAGGCAGGTCCGCGTCCGTGAGGGTCACGGTCGCGGCTTCATCGGCAAACAGGCCGCCGCAGACGTCGCAGGACCAGTATTCGCGCGTGCCGTCCGCCGTGCAGGTCGCGGTGGCGGGGTGATACGTGAGGGTGTGAGCGGCCGGGATGATCAGATCCTCATACGCGACCTCGGTGATATATTCGTCGGAGAAGAACTTATAGCAGGTCGTGCAGTACCAGTAGGGCTGCATACCGTCGGAGTAACAGCTGGGCGCCCAGCCGTAGGAATGGTAGCCGCTGTGCTCGGTGTGGGCCTGCACCTCGATGGTATAGGCGAAATCGGACAGATATTCGGTCACGATCTCGATATAGCGGATCTCGCCCGCCTGCATATTGAAGGTATGGCGGACGTCGGAGTTCACCCACAGGCCGAAGCCGTAGTCGCTGTCGTAGCCGTCGGCCTTGTAGAAGTAGACGCTTGCCCAGCCGGTGCCGTCGAACTGCGGATCGCGCTCGGCGACGCTTGCGGTGACGTTGAAGAAATAGAGTCCGTCCGCCGGGGCGACGAAGGCATAGCGATATCTCTTTTCGGTTTCAAACGTCGTGTTCATGCCGTCAAAGTCGTTTTCGGCGGGCACGCCGACGGACAGGGACTCGTCGGACAGGCGCTTGCCGCACTTGTCGCAGATATTGTCCCCGTCCGCGTCCGCGTGGGCGGGACGGACGGACTCCGAGTACCGCTGTCCGCAGACGGCGCAGACGCCCTCGGCAACGCCCCAATAGCCCTGGCCGCAGTCGGGCTCATAGGTCACGACGCGGGTGGCGGGGTCCATGGTGTGCGCGGTCTTGTTGACGTATTCGCGATAGGTAAAGTCGCAGTGCCTGCAGGCGCGGAGGTTCAGGCCCGGCGCGGAGCAGGTCGGCTCGCGCAGGAGCTCGGACGTAAAGTCGTGGTGATGGTCCAGATACTCGATGTGCAGGGTCACGTCCGGCTCATAGCAGGTCCCGTAATTCAGCACCATGTAATACGTCTGCCCGGGCGTCAGGTTCCGAACGGTGCCGAGCCATGTGGCGTATTCCTCCTCATTCTCGTCGGCGCCGTACAGGAGTTCGCCGCTGTAGGAGAGGCTTTCGGTCATTGCCGTGTCGGTATAGAAGGACGGTTCGTTCCAGCGGTTGGCGCCCTCGGTGATCAGGAAGTTGGCGACGCCGGTTTCGGGCGCGACGAAGGAGATGATCAGGGGATTGTAATTCGTGCCCTTGACGAGCGGGATATCCAGCGCGTCCCGGTATTCGACAGTATACAGGAAGCATTCGCCGCAGTGGATGCAGACGCCGTTTTCATCCAGTTCATGATCCATGCGTCCGACGGTGGAGGAATAGGACCGGCCGCACTCGGAGCAGACGTACCAGGCGACGCCCTCGGTCGTGCAGGTCGGCGCGGGATCGTAGTAAGCAGGCTCACTGCCGTAATTGTGGACGTGATACGGCGCGACGGAAACGGACAGCGTTTCGCCGAAACCGACGTAAGGCGACCAGCGCGTCCAGACGAAGCGGTAGGTCTGCCCGCCCGTCAGCGAGACGGAGGACTCGCTGTAATAGCAGTCGTCGCCGAGACGGCGGCCGTTTTCATCCACCATGTACACGCCGCCGCCGTAGTCGGACGTTGAGCGCGTCATGATCATGTAGTCGCCGTCCGTTTCGGGCGTGAAGGTGAAATAGAACAGCATATCCTTGTAGGCGGAGGCCGCCTCCTTGTAGATCTCGATCGGATGCCCGATGGAGACGGCGGGCTCGGCGTAGGGCACGACGATCAGCGTGAGGTTGACCGTGATCCCGGCGTAAGTCACGGGGACGGTGATTTCCCCGAGCTGTTCGGTGGAATAGTCGCCCATGGTAAAGCCCTCGGCGCGCTCGGCCGTGGCGCCGTCGGCAAAGGTGACAAGCAGGCGGATCTGCGTTTTGTTGATCTTTTCACCCTGCATCACCGTTTCGGGCGCGGAGAGAAGCTCGACGGCGGTCACAGCCTGCCGCTCGATGACGACAAAGCGCAAATGGCGGTCCCGGGCGTAGGCTTCGGCGGCGCTCCCCTCGTGCCCGTGCAGGATGATCTGTTCGCTCAGGTACGCATCCTCAAAGCTCAGTCTGTCGTTCAGGACGTAGAGGTCCTGCAGCCTGCCGTCGTCGTCGAACACTCTGTCCGCCAGAGAAGCGACCTCCTCGCCGAGCGTGAAGCTCGTGCGCCCGGCGTGAACGTAGTTGACGAGCTTTGTGCCGTCCTTGGTGTAGACGCAGCCGTCAACGGACTTGAGATAGGGGTTCTCCCCGTCCACGACGATCCCGTTCAGCGCCCCGCAATAGGACACGGCGACGTCGGCGGTCTGCACGTTTTTGCCGTAGGAAACGCTTTCGAGCATACCGAGGCCGGTGACGGCGTTCGTCTCCAGCTTCGTCACGCTGTCCGGGATGGCGAGCGTGCGGATATTGACGTTGCCGTAGATAGCGTTGGCGTCGATGACGGCGGTGTCGGGGGCGATGGTGAAAGCTTCCGCGAGGCGCAGCGTAAAGACGAGGTGTTTGCCGTCCTCCTTCGCGGCGTACAGGCCGTTATCATTCACCGTGTAAACGGGGTTGCCGGGCGCGACGGTCAGGTCCTTCAGCGTCAGGCGCAGATAAGCAAGCGTGTTGGCGCTGAGCAGCGTCAACGTTTCGGGCAAGACGAGGGATTCCACGTTGCAGTTGGCCAGCGGCGATCTGGTCCCCTCGGAGCCGAGGGCGGTGACGGCGGAGCCCGCCTCAAACCGCACGCCGTCGAAATACGCGGCGTATCCGCTCCACGGACCTGCCGACTCGCCCTGACCGAGAACGATGGGTCCCGTGCCGCCGAAATACAGCAGGCGGTCCGGCACGTCCACGCGCCAGGTGATATCCCCATAGACGCCGGCCGGATTATCGGGCAGGCATTCCTCGCCGGTCTCGGCAAGGATGTGGCGGATGCCCTTTTCCTCGCACACGACGTGCTGGGCGGAGCCGGTTTTGCAGGTCACGAGCAGATAGCCGGGCGTGACTACGTTCGGTTCATAGACCATCTGGCTGCTGATAAAGCTCTCGAAGGCTTCCATATCGTCCAGCGGGATATCGGTCCCGTACTCGGCGTTGATGGCGGCGATCATCTCGGGGAAGACCGACTCCTCCGGCTCGCCGGCGATCACTCTGCCGTAAAAGCGGTAATAAAGCCGATAGAACCGGCAGAAGGCGTCCCGCGCCTCGGCGTTCGGGAAGCCGTAAAACATGGAGACGGAAAGCGTATCCGTCCGGTTGTCGATCTTTTCGACCGCGAGGCTCAGCAGCGTCTCGCTCAGATCCGTCATGACGGTTTCGCCCTCATAAACCTCCGTCATCGCCCTCATAAACCTCCGTCAGGGTCGAGGGCAGCGTGAATTCGGAGGCCATGCTTTCTATAAAAGCGCCGTAGCCGAGGCGCGTCAGGCCCTCGGGCAGGACGACCTTATCCAGCGAGAAGCAGTTGGCGAACGCCATGCCGCCGATATCCCGCAGGGACGACGGGAACACGGGATCGGTCAGCACGATACAGCCGAGGAACGCGCCGTACCCGATGGAGGCGAGGGTGGACGGGAGCGTCACGTCCTCCAGATTCGGGCAGAAGTAAAAGGCGTAGCTGCCGATGTGCGTGATCCCTTCGCCGATGACAAGGTGCTTCATGCGGACGAATTCCGGGATCGGGTTCACGGTTTCCATAAGTTCCGCGGGTTCGGGAGCGTCCGGAATGGCGCCGACGCCCGTAAAGGTCACGGTCTCGGTCGCTTCATCCCAAGTCCAGGTGGGGCCCGCGTCCTCGGCGCCGACGACGGCCAGCGGCACGGTCGACAGCAGGAGCAGCAGACTCAGAAGGATCGCAAAGGTTTTTCGTGCGATTTTCATAGTTTACCTCCATGTTCATTCGTTTTTATGTATAAAAGGCACAAACGTCCTCTCGTGCCCATTAAATCAAATTCGGGGAATGAATGCAAGCGAAATGGAGCAGACGATGCTTTTCGGGGAGTGAATAGTTCAAAACGGGGCATTCAGGCTGCAAAACGCGCTATTCACTCCCAGAAACGGGCTGTTCACTCCCAAGCACTTGCGGCGGCGGGTTTTGTATATTATAATGATGACAAACGGCGCGGAAGGCTTGCCTTTTTGTCGGCGCCGTGCTAAGATATAGGCGCAGGGGCTTTCCGCGCGTCCCCTGCCGCCGAACGGAGGGAAAATCATGAGGATCGCGCTGTGCGACGACGAGCGCCGCGAGAACGAGCGGATCGCGTCTTTGATCGAGGACTACGCCGCCATGCGGGATTATGACATCCGCTGCGAGTCCTTCACGGACGGGGAATCGCTGCTGGCTGAGGAGAAGTTCGACCTCTATCTGCTGGACTACCGCCTGGAAAACGAGACCGGCGTGGAGATCGCGAGGGCGCTGAAGGAGAAATATAACCGCGCCGTCTCGGTCTGCTTCCTGACGAGCTATGAGTCCGCCGCCGTGGAGGTCATCAACGCCGGGGTCTACGCGGACGGCTTTCTGAAAAAGCCCGTGGAGCCCGCCTTGTTATATGAAAAGCTCGAGGCCTTTTATAAAAGGTCCTTCTTCCAGCGGCTGGAGCTCAAAAAGGGCGCGAGCTGGCGAACGGTGTACGCGAGGGATATTCTGTATATCGAGGGCGCGGGCAAAAAAGGCGCGGTCCATTTCTTCGACCGCGTGGAGGAATTCAATTATCTGCTGGCGGATATGGAAAACGAGGTGCTGAAGGACGGCTCCTTTTACCGCATCCACCGGTCCTATATCGTGAACCTGTCGTACGTTTCCGCCTATGATACCAAAAGCGTGACCCTGCAGAACGGCGAAAAGCTCCCCCTGAAGGCCAAGGGCTTTCAGCAGGCGTACAGAAGGTTCATCTTTACGATGGAGGGGAAATAGAACAACCGGAGGTGAGCCCCCATGACGGCGATCGGCAACGGGATCGCGGCGTCCCCGATCCTGTATATCCTGCTCGGGATCCTGTGCGACCTTCTGACGCTCGGGTGCATGCTCGTGGCCGCGATGGCGCTGCTGCGCGTCCCCCTGAAAAAAAACCCGGCGTTCTGGGCGCCGGTCGTCCTTGCCGCCGTCGCAGGCGGCGCGACGCGCATGCTTTTCCGGTCCGGGGAGGCGGACGACCTGCTTTGGACCACCTATGAGCTGATCTATCCCTTCGTCGCGATGTGGTTCTTCGTCCCGCGCGGCAAAAAGCTGCGCAGCGTGCTGCTGACCTTCGGCTGGACCTTCGTGGAGGCAGTGAAATATATCATTCTCGTCCTGTTCTTCCGCTACGACAACACCCGGATCAACGACCCCGTGGAGCTCACGCTCGAGCTGCTGCTGAACACCGTGCTGCTGGCGTGCCTTGCCGCGCTGCTGCGCAGGCGGCTGAAAAAAGCCGACGCGCCGTCCTTCTTCCTGCAACTGAACCCCGTGCTGTATCTGCTGGTCGTGCTGACCGTGGGCGTGTTCGTATCGTCCCTGGCGCTGCTGGACCCCGCCTATACCCTGATGCGCCAGCCGGAGTTCATTTTCACCCTGCTGAACATTCCGCTGCTGGCGGGCACGGTGGGCTACACCGTGTTTCTGATCGCCCGCGGGCGGCAGACCCAGTCGCGGCAGCAGGCGCAGCTTGAGATGCAGGTGAAATACTACGAAACGCTGGAGGCCATGAACGAGGATATACGCATCTTCCGCCATGACCTGCCCAAAAAGCTGCGTCCCCTGATCCACTATCTGGAGGAGGACCGCACCGAGGAAGCCAAAACGCTGGCGGCCTCCCTGTCCGGCTTTGCCGACGGCGGCGGCAAACGCTATCGCTCCGGCAATTTCCGGCTCGACACCGTGCTGTATACCGAGCAGCAGCTTGCCGCGAGGGACAATATCGAGATCGAGCTGCCCTTCGGCGAGGTCTTTCCGAAGGAGGGCGTGGCCTCCGACGATATCTATACCATTTTCCCGAACGCGCTGGACAACGCGATCGAGGCCTGCCGCGCCGTCAACGGCGAACGGAAGATCACCGTGCGCTCCAAGATCGTCGGCGACACGGTCTACGTCAGCATCCGCAACCCCATCGGCAAGGAGGTCACAGTCAAAAACGGCGCGCCCGTCACCGACAAGGCCGATAAAAAGGAGCACGGCTACGGCTGGCGCAGCATGAAAAAAGCCGCCGCCAAATACGGCGGCGACAACATGGATTTCGAGATCCGCGACGGGTTCTTCGAGCTGCGCCTGAGCCTCACCTTCCGGGGCGCCGCGCCGGACGCGGCGGCAGCGCCGAACGCGTAAAAAACCGCGCTTTCTATTCAAAAAAGGACCGCCCGATGAGGCGGTCCGTTTTGCTTACGGGGAATCAGAACACGAGGTTCGAGATGCCGAACATGTTGGTGAGCTGCATCCAAAGGTTGATGAAGCGGGTCTCGAGCTGGGTCCAAAAGGACATGAATTTGAACTTGAACATGAACAGGGTATCGTCGCCCTTGAGGTCCTTATAGGTATAGAAGGAGGTCTCGTAGGTGCTGAGATCGTTCACGTCCAGATCCAGCACGCGCACGCCGCGCAGATCCGTGAGGCCGTACGCCGCCACGCCGCAGGTGGGCACGTTGATCCAGTCCATGGGGAAGTCGGGGTCGTTGTTCGGGATGATGAAGCTGTTGACGTGGTCGTGACCGGACACGCATGCCAGCACGTTGCCCTGCGCCTTCAGCGCGTCATATTCGCCGCCGTTATCCTCGCTGCAGGCGGAGGCCTCGTTCATCTGGGAGCCGGGACGCGCGGTATCCGGCAGGGTGTAATACTGCCCGTGATAGTTGAAGGTGCCGCCCTTGACGGAGAATTCGGCCTTCGCGTAGTTATTGTAGATCTCGGGCATGATGATGTGCTGGAACACGAAGGAGGGCACGTTGCCGTATTTGTCGGACGTGGCCTTATACCAGTCGAGCTGGGTCTGACGGACGTGATCGTAGCCCTTGTTGCCGTCCGTGGCGTAGGTGCCGGAGTCGAACATCCAGAGGTTGAACTTCACGTCGTTGGAGGAGGCGTCCGCATAGATCGGCACGTTATAGGTGCCGCAGTGCTCCAGCGCCTCGGTGTAATGCTCGCCGTCCACCCACAGATCCTCGTCGATGGAAAGGCTGCAGGCATACTCGCCCATCACGCGCATCTGCTCTTCCTTGGAATAGTCGTTGGACTGGTCGTCGTGATTGCCGAACACGGCGGCGACAGGCGCGCCGACGCCCTCGTCATAGACCTCCTGCAGCATGCCCATCACGCCGCGCAGGGCCTTTTCGCTGTTCTTCGGGTTCTTGGTGGAGCTGCCGTAGATGTTGTCGCCGGTCAGGACGATCACGTCCGGACGCAGGGTGCGGATCGCGGTCTGGCAGAACTCCTTGGTGATCGGGGACAGGTTTTTGCCGTCCTGAATGTCCGCAAGGATCAGAATGCGGAATTTGCCGTTTTCGTTGAAATGCAGATGCGCCGCCTCCGCGGGCGTCTGCCGGGCAGCCGCCGAAGCCATCGGAAGGACGGAAACGAACAGCAGCAGCGCCGTCAGCAGAACGGCAAGGATACGTTTGGTTTTCATAAGTAAGCTCCTTTCACGGGGGCGCTAAACGCGCCGCACACATATTCACTTCTATTTTATCACGATTTTCAGATTTGTAAATGTGCAGCTTGAGAAAAAATTTGGGGAAAAATTCGTACAATTTCCCGAAAAGTGTGCAGCAGATCCCGCCGCGGCGTTGCACAACGCCGCGCACCAAAAACCGACGCCTGTGAATTTTTGTGAAATTTGCCCGTTTTCCTCTTGCTTTTTTTTCTGTATTTGGTATGATTAGAATAGAGAAACAGTATCCCGACGGCGAACGATTCTCATGAACGACGAAAGGCAGGTCCTCGGTATGAAAACGGCGATCATTGCAGGCGCGGGCCACGGCGGTCTTGTGGCGGGCAGGCGGCTGGCGCAGCTCGGCTGGCGCGTGATTCTTGCGGAAAAGGGCGAACGCGAAACGCTCGGCTACGACTGGGAGGACACCGTCCCCAAATTCACCCTCGCCGAGGCGGGGCTGCCCACCCCCGCGGACGAGGACCTCTCCTTTATGGAGCAGATGTGCTATTTCAGCGCGAACAAGAAAAAGCCCCTCGTCGCCCCCGGCGGCAAAAGCGACACCATCATCTACGCCGACCGCAGGACCCTGCTGCAAAAGCTGTTGGAGAACGCGGAGGAAAGCGGTGTGGAAATGCTGTTCGGCTGCGAGATCTTATGGGCGACCTATGACCTGAACCGCGTGACCGGCGTGACCTGCCGCTGGCGCGAGGAGACGCTGACCCTGAAGGCGGACCTTGTGATCGACGCCGCGGGCATGGACTCCCCCGTGCGGCGCAGCCTGCCCGCGCGCTTCGGCATCGAGCGGGAGATCAGCCGGCTCGATACCATCCACGTCTGGCGCGGGTATTACGAAAACCGGACCGGCGAGCGCGCCGTCCCGCCCTATAACGTCTATTTCTTCCACAACGGCAAGCCCGGCATGGACTGGGCCATCACAAACGAAGACAACGTGGATATTTTAGTGGGCGCGTTCGGGCATCTGCTGCAGTGCGAGATCGACGCGGCGGTGGAGGATTTCCGCGCGATCTATCCCTATATGGGCGAAACGCTGCTCCGCGGCGGGTACGCCGACCACATCCCGCTCCGGCGCACGCTGCCCGTGTTCGTGTTCAACGGCTACGCCGCCGTCGGCAATTCCGCGTGCATGACCGAGCCCCTGTCCGGCTCCGGCCTGATGCTGAGCGTGAGGGCCGGGAACCTGCTGGCGGACGTGCTGAAGGAAAGCGACGGCGACACCACCGCGTGGGGACTCTGGCCCTATAACCGCGACTATATCCGCACCTGCGCCGAGCGCTATTACGACGACCTGCTGATCAAGAAATTCCTTGCCGGGCTGAAGGCCGAGGACATCGACTTTTTCATCGACAAAAACATTCTGACCGCCAAGGAGCTGTGTGGCTCCGGCGAGCCCTATACCGTGCGCGGCATTCTGGAAAAGGCCAATCTGCTGCGCCGCCCGGACCTGCTGCCGGGCGTGGCAAGGCTGGGCGCGGGGCTTGCCCTGCTGCCCCGCGTGAAGGCGGCGCTGCCGGAGGAATACGACCGCGAAAAGCTGAACCGCTGGCGCGAGGTCGCCGACAGACTGTGAGGAGGACCCCATGGAACGACGGTACGAGCATTTTGACCCGCTGGAGAGCGCAAGGCTGGCGCGGAACTACCTGACGCAGATGGTGGACGAGAACCGGGATTTTTTGCCCTATTGGCTGCTGCTGCCGAACAAAAAACCGGCGGAGGCGGCGCATTGCCGCGTGGACGACGCGGAGCTGGTGGGCTCCTGGTACGAGGGGCTTTCGAGCCTGATGCGGATTCTGCACGACAAAGAGACCGGCAAGGAGGTCCTGGCGGGGTTCCGGCGGCACCTGATGCGATCCTGGGGCGAACACGGGCTGCGCTATTCCGAGCCCTATCCCTGGACGCACACGATCCACGCCTCCTTCCACGAGATGGGCTATATCCTGCCCGCCCTGAACCGGATGCTGGAGGAGGACCCCGGGGACAAAGAGGCAGAGCGGCGGGCTTCCGCCCTGGTGCGCGGGATGCGGGAGCTGGTGATCGAGCGCAAGGTGCGCTCCTTCTGGTCCGGGGATTTCCCCGAGACCGAGACGCTGTATGAATTCCCGAACGATATCTATCTTGCCGACGGCGGCTTCGATCTGACCCATCACACCGGGCGCGGGGAGCAGGCCATCCGCAACGCCGTGGTCGTGCCCGCCCTTGTGAAGCGCTGGGAGCTGACGGGCGACCCCGTGGCGCTGGACCTTGCCGTGGGGCTGACGAACTACGTGCTGGGGCCCTCCCGCTATTTTTCCTACGACATGCATTTCTTCGGCCACGTGCATTCCGCCGTGTGGTTCGCGGGCGGCGTTGTGACGCTGGGGCGGCTGACCGGGAACGGGACCTATATCAAAAAGGGCAAGGGGATCTATGACTTTGCGCGGTCCCTGTCCGCCGATTTCGGCTGGGTGCCCGAATACGCCCGCTGGCACGACCCGAGGGAGGAATTCTGCGAGACCTGCTGCATCAAGGATATGATCGTGTGCGCGAAGGCGCTGATCGACTGCGGCTATGACGAATACTGGGCGGACCTGGACCGCTTTTCCCGCAACCAGCTTATGGAAAATCAGGTCCGCTATACGGGGTACGTGGTCAGCGACGACATGAGACCCGACGAAAACGGCGTGACCTACCGCGAAATCGGGCGGCGGATGCGCGGCGGCTTTACCGGCGGCAGCGAACCGAATTCCATGACCCTGACGCGCTTCCGCTCCATTGCCGGGTGCTGCGCCGGGACCGCGCCGGTGGCGCTGGAGACCGCCGTGAACGCCGCCGTGACGCGGGAAAACGGCGCGTATATCCTGAACCTCGCCTTCGACCTTGAAACGGAGGACCTGACCGTGCGCAGCGCCATTCCGGACGCCGGAGAGATTTCCCTGACCGCGAAGCGGGACCTGACGGCGGGCTTCCGCCTGTACGGCTGGATGCGCGACCCCGCCTTCACCGTGGACGGCCGTGCCGTGACCCCGGAGAAAAACGGCAAAACGGCGGCGTACCCCCTGACTGCCGGTCAGACGCTGACCTGCGCCTTCCCCCTTGAAACGGAAGAAAAAGCGGAGACCGTGCGCGAAACCGCCTACACCGTGCGCTGGCGCGGGCCGGACGTCGTCGGGATCGATCCGCCGGGCGACCACGTGCGCCTGTATCAGCGGGACCTGCGCGTGCCGAAGGCGCTGCCGACGCCCGACGACGTGATCTTTACCGGGGCGGCGAACTACGGGCCGACCCAGCAGAAGCAATAACGTGAATACGTTCACACAAGCATACACAGGAGGGACCAACGTGAAGAAACCGATCAAGCTGAACAAAAAAACCGTGCTGTGCGCCGTGCTGGCGCTGCTGGTGATCGCGGGGGCGGTCGTTTACGCCTTTCTGCCCCACAGCCTGAGCTACGACATCAAGGGGATCGAGGCCGTCGGCAGCGCGCTCGAGATCAAGGAGGAGACCGAGGACAGCGTGACCGTCGTGAAAAAGGGCGGCGGCGACGTGAAGATCCTGCTGTTCACCGACATGCATCTGGACGGCAAAAACAGCACCTCGAAGCTCACCGTTTCGCACCTTGTGGAGAATATTCAGAAGGAAAAGCCGGACCTCGTGCTCCTCGGCGGCGATAACGTGACCTCCGCCTTCAACCGCCGCCGCGCGCAGCAGCTCGGCGAGATCTTTGAAAAGCTGGGCGTTTACTGGGCCGGGGTCCTCGGCAACCACGAGGGCGACAACGCGTTTTCGATCAGCCGCGGCGACATGGTGGATATCTTTTCGTCCTACGACCACTGCCTGATGCGCAAGGGTCTGTCCACCGCCACCGGCGACTGCAACTACGCGCTGAACATCGAGAACCCGGACGGGACGCTGATGCAGACCTTTTTCTTCTTCGACACCTTCGATATGATGTCCGACGGGCGCAAGGCCGAATACGGCTTCTCGAAATCCGACAAGGTGACGGACGGCGTGCGGAAGGATCAGGTGAGCTGGTATGAGACCAAGCTGGGCGAAGTGAAGACGAAATACGGCGGGTGCAAATCCATCGTCGTGCTGCACATCCCGCTGCCGCAGTATAAGACCGCGCTGGAGGAGGGCTTAAAGCCCATCACCGGCGTGAACCTCGAAAACCCCTGCGTGTCCGGCGTGGATACCGGGCTGTTCGACGCGATCAAAAAGGGCGGCTCCACCACCGCGGTGTTCTGCGGGCACGACCACATGAACAACTACCGGCTGATCTATCAGGATATCCTGCTGTGCTATATCGAGTCCTCGGGCTACGGCTCCTACCACACCGGCAACAAGCTCGGCTATGCAGAAAAGGACTGGCTGCAGGGCTATACCCGCCTGACGCTGCACGAAAACGGCACCTATGATATCCTGAACGTCAGAAACAGCGAAGGCATGGAATAAGGAGGAACAATCATGCGATACGGCGTATGCTTCGGCACGGACGATCCGAAAAAAGTGACTGCCGCAAAAGCGGCGGGGTTTGACTACATTGAATGCGGCTTTGCCTCGTTCGTGAACGATTCGGACGAAAGGCTCGGGACCTTCCGGCGGGCACTGGAGGAAAACGGCATGCTCAACGAAGCCGCGAACTGCTTCATCCCGGGCGAGCTGCCGCTGCTCGGCGACGGCTTCGACCCCGTCGCGCTCCGGGCTTACGTGGAAAAGGGACTGGCACGGGGCACGCCGCTGGGCCTGAAAAAGATCGCGTTCGGGTCCTCCTACGCAAGGCGCATCCCGGCGGGGATGCTTTATACCGACGCCGCGCGGGCGCTGACGAAGGCAATCGCGGAGGTGCTGGCCCCCGCCTGCGCGCAATACGGCGTCACGATCGTGATCGAGCCGCTGAACAAGCTGGAGTGCCGCACGCTGAACACCCTGCGCGAGGGCGCGCTGCTGGCAGCCGCCGTGAACCGCGATAACGTAAAGCTGCTGGCGGACCTGTACCACATGGAGCAGAACGGCGAAACCGGCGAGGACGTTCGCCTGATGAAGGGCGTGCTGGCGCACGGGCACATTTCGCAGCCCTTCTCAAACCGGGGGATGAAACGGGAATTCCCCACCGACCCCGCGGCGTTCGATTACGCGGGCTTTGTACAGGCGCTGGCGGACGCGGGCGTGGAGACCTGCTCCATCGAAGCGGCGACCGTGGACTTTTTCGCGGACGTGGCGGCGGCAGGAAAGGTGCTGAAAAGCCTGACGATCCGGTAAGCGTCATAAAGAAACGGAATAACAACGAAGCCGGAAGAGGGCGACTCCCCTTCCGGCTTTTTCATGTCCGCAGATACGGGTTTCCGGCGCGTTATTTGCGCACGGGATAATTCTCGTTGAGCACGAGCTGGCGGCCCTGATCGGAGCAGATCCAGTTATACAGAATGCGCTCGGGGCTGTTTTGCGCGGCGTCGGAGCGGATCACGACATAGAAATCGTTCGTCAGCGGATAGCTGCCGTCCCCGATCGTCTCGTTCGAGGGGGTCACGCCGTCCACGTCGAGGATCTTCGCGGTGTCGAGCTTTTCCTTTTCCATGTTGGTGAGGTAGTAATAGACCGTGTAGCCGAGGGCGCCCTCGCTGTTGTCATAGTCCGCGACCGCCTCGAGCAGGCCGATCATGCTGGGGATCTGCAGGCCGGTGGGCGGCACCATGAGGTCGTCGCCGAGGTTCACGAGCTTGTCGAACAGCGTCTGGCTGCCGGAGTCCTTGTTGCGCTGATAGGGGATCAGCTCCACGTCGCTGCCGCCGAGGGTCTTCCAGTTGTTGATTTCGCCGCGATAGACGGACTTGACCTGCTCCAGGCTGATGCTGTTGACCGGGTTTTCCTTGGAGCAGATAAAGACCAGCGCGTCCACGCCGATGGGGGTCATTTCCAGCTCCACGCCGGCGTTTTTGATGTATTCCTTCGCCTCCTCGCTCGGCTCGTACGCCAGCAGGATATCGAAGCCGCCGTCCACGATCGCCTTGTAGTTATCCGTGGTGGACCCGGCAAAGGTGATCAGGTCGTTCGCCTGCTCGCGCGTGATCCCCAGCACCGTGGCGGTGACAGCCTGCCCCAGCGGCAGGTTCGCAAGGGAGCCGCCCATTTTGGGGTAGTTCTCCTTCGTGAAGACGAAGCTGCCCTCCTGTGCGCTGACGGACTCGATCGTGGCGGCCTCCGTGGATGCGGAGGCGGCTTCGGTCCCGGATACGGACGCGGCGGGATCGGAGCCGGACGCGTCCGACGGGTCCTTCGCGCAGGCGGCGAAGCCCGCGAGCAGGGACAGGATCAGCAGGATGGCAAGAATGGTTTTTTTCATGTTCGTTTTCCTCCGTTTTTTATATTTTCTTTTATCATAAAAGAACATGACCGTAAGAAGTCGCGGTGCGTTACGACCACGCGCCGCTTCTGCCGCGGTACGCAACAGAGCCGTCCGGCCTGTAGAGCCGCGAGCCGACGTCGTCCGCGACCGAGAGCCAGCCGTCCGTCGCCGTCGCCACACGCACATTGCGGTTCAGAACCGCGCCGTCCCCGGTGGAGAACTGCACGGTAAGCTGGGTATAGTCGTTATCGTCGTAGAAGGAGAAGCCGATGACCGCGGATCCGCCGCCCGCCGCCATGATCCACATCTCCGGGGCATTTCTGCAGCGCCTGAACTGCGAAAGGCTCTCCGTCTGCAGCAGGATCTCGGTCCCGGCGGCGAAATCGTAATAATACAGCTCCCCTTCCGCGGTCAGCACCGCGGCGCCGGTCTCCCCTGCCGTGATCGCGTAGCTGTCATAGGCGAATTCATGGGAGACCTTCGGCTTTCGGACCTCGGCGAGCAGCGCGCCGTTTTTCTCGCAGATATAGTCCCTGTCGCCGGTCGTGTGAATGAACAGCGCGCCGTCCTGCGTGGTGTAATACAGGTGCTGAAGCGCATCGATCTCATTGTCCGGGACCGGGAGCGCGACCTTCTCGCCCCAGAAGTTCCGGCAGGACCTGCCGCCGTCCGTGCCCTCGAACAGGACGCCGTTGAAGCCCTTGCCAAACGAGTCGTTCAGGGACGACCACGCGTTCCAGGTCCAGGCGTTCTCGGGCGGCTCGACGAACTCGCCCTGCGGCGTGAGATAATACATCCGGAAATACTGGCTGCTGCCCATCGGACAGAGGATCAGATCCTCGGCCTCGCAGTAAAAGACGTCCAGAAAGCTTTCCTGCGCGATGGGCCAGCCGTGTTCGTCATGCAGGAAGATCTCATCATAAAAATCCGACCGGAATACCCGACCGGCAACACGGTTGAGGTACGCGTCGTTCAAGAAGGAATCCAGCTCCTGCCCGTTCCAGTCGAGCATGGTATAGTAATAATCCTCGCCCGTATACGTCTCGAAATACTGCGCTGCGCCGTACATCAGCCGTCCGTGGAAGAGCACGCCCGCCTCGTCCGCGTAGAGCACGCCGTCCGGATAGTTATAATAGCTCGGGTCCTTCCCGCGCATCACGACGCTGAAGTCCCCGACCTTTTGCCCGGTCGCGGCGTCATAGGCGTAACAGGTGCCGGTATCTGCGTCGGCGCAGAGGAAGCGGTTCAGCCCGAAGGGCACAAGGCTGATCGTTCTGCCGTATCCCTCGCGCGTGACGGACCAGGAGCCGTCCAGCGCCACGATCGTGCAGGGTCCCTCGCCCTCGAACCACTCCTCGCCGCCTTCTGAAAAGGTGTACCAGCCGATACCGTTCCCGCAATCCGTTACGCGCTGCAGAGAGCCGAAGATCGGCGCGGTGACGATTTTGCCGTCTTCTGTGGCAAGCCCCGTCATGGCGGTGTAGCGGGAGCTGTAATCAAAATTCTCATACCGCTCCGTTTCGCCGGTTTCGGGGTTCGTGTATTCATAGTATTTCTGCGTTTCGGCAAAGATCGCGCCCCCGAGGTACGGCACCAGCCGCCCGTAATCCGACCGGGGCGTAAAGGTCTTGGCAGGCCCCTCCGGGAAGAAGCAGTCGAGCTTTTCATCGGAGACGAAGTCCCCGATCTCCGGCAGGCGCTCCAGCATGAAGGCGGAGCCGTCCTGCGGGATACTGACGGGCTCCCCCTGCGAGGGCGTCTCACTCCCCTGCGTGGGCGTCTGACTCCCCTGCGAGGGCGTCTCACTCCCCTGTGTGGGCTCCTGATTCCCCCACGGGACCAAAACGTCCCCGACGCCGGGGTCTTTCTGCAGCGGGCAGCCCGCGAGGACCGCCGTCAGCAGGCAAAGGACAAGGATCGCGCTGAGCATTCGTTTCATGTCGTTTTCCCTCCACTTGGTTTTTATGACTGCCGCGCCCCGGAACGCGAGGGGAAAACGGGGGCGGCGGTTATTATTCCTCGGACGCCTTACGCCAGCGCCCCGTTTCTTGCGCGGTACAGCAGCGTGCCGTCCGGCGCGTACAAACAGGAGACGCCCCCGGTCGCAACGCGAAGATACCCCGCCGTTTCCGACGAGAGCCGGACCTTATCCGGCAGCACCCGACCGTCGGTCGGGGAGAACGTGAAGTCAAGCAGCTTGTCGTCTCCGTAGACCGTGCAGCAGACGCCGACCTGCCCCACCCTGTCGAGGAAGAGGTTCCGGATCTCCATGCCGGGATCCCAGTCGCGCAGCGCCGCCGTATCGACCCGGGTCTCCGCCCCGGTCGCGAGATCGTAGAAATACAGCTCTCCGTCGGCGGTCAGCACCATCGCGGCGCCATCGTCTGGCCAGATCGAGCCCTGCCCGTCGACGTTGGATTCTTCTCCGGAGGCGGGCTTCCGGATCTCGGTCAGCACCGTACCGTCCGCCGCGCAGAGCATATGCCGTCCGTCGGAAGCGCACAGATAGATCAGCTGTTCCAGACCGTAACCGCTGCGGTTCCAGACGCTGTAAGCCTTTGCCGCGGGGACGGGGAGCTCGGCCGGCCTGCCGTAGAGATCGCGGAAGACCACGTTCCCGCCGTACGAGAGGAACAGGCAGCCGTTCCAATTCACGTCGCCGTACTCGGTCAGCAGCGCCGACCACGTTTGCCACGTCCAGCAGTTTTCCGCCGGATAGACCTGCTCCCCCTGCGGGGTGAAATAGTCCACGGCGAAATCGTTTTCGTCTCCGCGCGGACACATGATCAGATCCTCCCGCTCACAATAGAACGCGTCGAGATATACCCGGTCCGATATCTTCTTTCCGTGCGCCTCGACCAGCCGGAAGCCCTCATTGCGAATCTCGTGCTTCAGGATGCTGCCCGCGAGCGGACGCACGCCCCAGAACCCGTTATCCAGCTGATACAGCTCCCGGCCCTGCATATCGAACGCCGTGACGGTATCGTTGTCGCTTTCATAACGGACGGACGACCCGTCCGGACCCGGAACCGCGCGCACCGTGACAAGGAGCACGGATTCATCCGCCCAGACCGGCTTCGGCGGTTCGTAGCTTTGCGCCATATCCCGCAGGAAGAAGCTGCAGTCCCGGACCACCTTCCCGGTCGCGGGGTCATACATGCCGCAGGTTCTCGTATCGAAATCGAGATCCAGCAGATACGGCGCGCCGAACGGCGAGAGATCGATCGTATAGCCGTAGCCCTCCCGGTAGAACTGCCAGGAGCCGTCCAGCGCGATCACGGTCCGCTCCCGGACCCAGTCGCCGCCGTCCTTCGGGATCGTCCCGAACAGGTACCAGCCGACCCCGTCCCCGAGGTCCACGGTTTCCCGCAGCGTCCCCTCCAGCAGATAGGGCGACGTGACGATCCTGCCGTCGGTCGCGGCGAAGCCGAGAAACGCTTCGTAATAAGACGCTTCGCCCGGGAGCGCCCCGGGAAAATCCGTTTCGAGCAGGACGGGCGCGCCGTAATACGGCACCAGCCGCCCGTAATCGGGGCGCGGGATCAGAGCATCCGTCGGCCCGTCCGGGAAGAAATACGAGATCTTACCGTCGGGGACGTACTCTCCGATCTCCGGCAGCTCGTCCAGCCGGAAGGTCACGTCCGGGATCACGGGCGCGGCGGTCGTCGGTTCCTGTGTTGCTTCCTGCGTTGATGCCTGCGTCTGTTCCTGCGTCCCGGCGCCTTCGGTCGGATCGCCTGTCGGGTCCTCCCGCGCCGGGCAGCCGGTCAGCACTGCCGTGAGCAGGAAAAGACTCAGAAAAACACTCAAAATGCGCTTCATTTTTACATCCCCTCCCCAGAAAAAAGGGAAGAAACAGCCGTGCGGGCGCTTCTTCCCCTTCGGATTATTGCCCGTAATGCACGGGCGGCACGTCGATGGTCACGTCGGAGAGCGGGAAGGTGCAGCAGGGATGCACGTAGCCGTACAGCTTATCCGCCTGCCGTCTGCCGTCCACGCTTGCGGGCACGTAGACCTCGCCCGCAAGGAGCTGCGAATGGCACCAGCCGCATTTGCCGGAGCGGCAGTCCGCCGGAGCGGTAATGCCAGCCGCCTCCATCGCGCGCAGCAGGGACGTATCCGCCGCGCAGTCCACCGTCTGCTCCTTCCCGGCGATGCGCACCGTGAGGCGGAAGGTCTTGCCCGCGGCATCGGCGGGATAGTCGGCGTTGCGCTCCGGGTGGAAGTACTCGCCGAACAGCTCGTGCCGGATGAACTTGCGGCGCAGGGCGAGCTTTTCGAGCTCCCTGTCCACAAAGGTATACATCGCCTGCGGGCCGCAGAGGAACACGGAATAGTCCCCCTCGGCAGGGGCGTACTTTTTGATCAGCTCCGCCGTGATGAAGCCCTTTTCGGCGCCCTTCGGCTTGCGCTTTTCGTCGCTGAGGACGTTGACGAGCCGGATCTTCGGGCAGGCCTCGGCAAGGGCTTTGATCTCGTCCGAAAACACCGCGTCCGCGAGGGTGCGGCTGCCGTAAAGCAGGGTCAGCTCGAAATCCTCGTCCCCCTCGGCGATCGCCTTGGCGAAGGAATAGAACGGCGTGATGCCGGAGCCGCCCGCGATGCCGATCACGGTTTTCGCATCGCGCAGGCGGGAATAGGTGAAGTCGCCCATGGGGGCGCTGGCGGTCACGGCGTCGCCGACCTGCCACGTATCGAGAATAAACCCGGAGACCGCGCCGCCGGGCACGCGCTTGACCGTGAGGCGGTAATGCCCCTCAAGCGTTTCGGCGGGCGAGGAGGAGATGGAATAGGGACGGGAGCGGAATTTGCCGTCCACGTTCACGCCGAGGACCAGATACTGCCCGGCGGAGAACCACGCGAGGGAGGTCGTCCCCTTCGCCTTGTCCGGCGCGAGGGTATAGGTCTTCATATCGGGGGAATGCGCGTCGATCGCCTCGACCTTCAGGAACTGGACCGCCGGGTGCAGCTCCCGCGCCAGACGGTTGGCGGGATAGTCGTAAAGATCCGGCACCGGCGCGTCGGACGCGGCGGCGACCGCCTTCAGGCGCGCCGCCATCATGCCCGCGAACGCGGTGGGCTTCAGAGACTTGACGTTCGGTTTCTTGTCCATATCATTTCCCCTCCTTCAGCGCTTTGATGACCTTATCGGCAGCCATGGCGCCGGTGATGTAGGCGGACGAATAGCCGTCCCCGCGGATGCCGTGCCCGCCGCAGAAATACAGGTTCGGGATGCGGTAATCCAGCGGCTCCGCCACGGTGCGGGTGACCACGTTATCCCACTCCTCGTTCGCGTAGCCGTAAATGCAGCCGTCGGGCGTGGCAAGGTAGCGGGCGAAGGTCACGGGCGTGGCGACCTCGATCTCCTCGATGTGGTCCATGACGGACACGCCCATCACGCGCTCGTAGTCGCGGATATATTTCTCCGCCACTTCCTCCTTGAACCGCTTATAGCCTCTGGCGGTCAGGTCCTTCGGCAGATCCCCGGGCATGCAGGGCAGCGTGAAGAACAGCATGCTGGTCCCGGAGGGGGAGGCCTCCGGCAGCGCCTTATTGAGGCAGTTGACCACGTACATGCCGAAGTCCAGACGGTCCTCGAACTGCAGGCGGTTGTTCGTGTTGTTCATGATGAACACGCTGTAGTCCTCGATGCCCAGCTCCTCCATGGTCGCGTCCAGCCCGATATAGACCGTGCAGAAGGTCATGCCGAGCTTTCTGGCGTTCGCGAGCTTGCGGTCGCGCCTGCCGATCTGCTCCTGCGGGGAGCGGTTGAAGACGTTGTTCGGAATAATATTGGAAATGATCTTTTTCGCGTAGAAGACCTCGCCCCCGGCGACCACGCCGATGCAGGCGCCGCGATCGTACAGAAAGCGCGTGACCTCGGTGTTATAGCGGATCTCGCCGCCGTTTTCCTGCAGGACCCGCACCAAGGAAAGGCTCAGCTCGTGGGAGCGGTGATAGGGCATGCTGGGGGAGGCGCTCGTGTACGCCGCAAGAAGGCTGAGATAATGCAGGGCGTTCATATCGTCCGTCGGCACGCCGAGATAGCCCCAGTAGGTGGTCAGGATGCGCTGCGCCTTTTCGGGAATGCCAAGCGCGTTCATCACGTCGTCCATGCTGTGGGACGCCGCGCGCACGAAATCGCCGTATTTGCCGAACAGCACGGCGGGGTTGATCTGCCCCTTCGCAAGGTAGTCCTGCGCCTCGTCCAGCAGGCCGTTCAGGTCCAGCAGCGCCTTCACGCTCTCGCGGCAGCCCGGCACGGCGGCCTCCATGTCGTCCAGGAAATTCTCGTAGCCCGTTCTGAGACGCACGTCGTAGCCCTCCGGTCCCTGACAGACGACGCGGAACAGCGTTTTTTCGTAAAACATCTCGTTCTTTACGCCAAGCCGGTCAAAGATCTTCTCCACGGAATCCGCCTCTGCCGAGGTGGACTGGCTGCAAAGCTCGTGCAGCGCGACCTCAAACTCAAAGCGCCCGCGCACAAAGCTGGTGGCGCAGCCGCCCGGCAGATTGTGCTTTTCCAGCAGCAGCGTGCGATAGCCCGCCTTTGCCACGGAGCACGCCGAAACCAGCCCGCCGTTGCCGGCGCCGACAACGATAACGTCATATCGGTTCATTCGTGATCATCCTCTCTGTGCATGACAGCACGTTATATAATAAATATAACACAGAAAGGAGGATGCGTCAATGACGCGATTGTGAATTTTTGAAATAGGCATTTTAATATTAGGGCCGGGGGCCGGGGGCCGAGGGCCGAGGGTCGGGACCTGCGGTCGGCATTATAATCGGGTAAGGGCGAAGCCCTTCCGAAATTCCGCATTCATTCTTCCGCATTTTGCGATTCTCTCCCGCGCGCCCGGGATCTGCCGACGGGAGCAAAGCCTGCGGATCGGACAAATTGCGCCGGGAACGGCGGGAATTGCGGCGCGGGGCTTGATTTTTTCGGCGGATTCGTATAAAATAGACCTATCATTTTACGGAGGCGCGTTATGGATTTCATCAAAAAAAGCTACTCTTCCCTGCTGATCCTGCTGGCCGAGGCCGTGCTGGGGATCTTTATGATCGTGAAGCCCGAGCTGCTGCGCAGCGTCGTCACCATCCTGATCGGCGTGCTGCTGATCCTTGTGGGCGCGATCGCGCTGGTCAAATATTTCTTCCTCGACAGCCGCGGCGCGTCGCCCGTTTCCCGCTGCGTGATGGGGATCATCTCCGTGCTGGTCGGCGTGCTGTGCCTGATCTTCAACGGCAAGATGGGCAAGGCGTTCATCATCGTTTACGGCGCGATCCTGATCCTGAACGCCGCCTATAAGGTCTACGCCTACGTCACCACGCGCAAGGCCACGGGGCAGGCCAGCTTCTTCCAGCTCATCAGCGGCCTTGTGGCGCTGATCTTCGGCGTGGTGCTGATCGTGTGGGCGAACGAGACCGTGAACCTGCTGTGGATCCTTGCCGGGATCGCCCTGCTGGTGGAGGCCGTGATCGACGCCGTGGCAGCCGGACACGTCTATAAGCTGCTGACGGACTGAGAAAAGACGATGCAAACGGGGACCGCGCTGCACGGTCCCCGTCTTTTTTCATAAAAATCGTCCGCCGGGTGTGAGGTTTTTCCCGCCGGGCGCGTCATATGGGCGAAAGGACTTTGCAAAGACTTTCCGGAAGGATGTGAGGAACATGGATGCGGGCGCGAACGCCTACCGCCGGTTTCTGGACGGGGACGACGGGGCGATGACGGAGATCCTGCGCGCCTACCGCGAGGGGCTGACGCTGTTTCTCAACGGCTATACGAAGAATTTTTCGGACGCGGAGGATCTGGCGCAGGAGGTCTTCGTGCGGCTGGCGGTCAAAAAACCGCCCTACCGCGGGGACGCGGCGTTGGGCACGTGGCTGTACGCCATCGGACGCAATCTGGCGCTGGACCACCTCAGGCGGCAAAAGCGCGCGCCGATCCCGGCAGAGGACCCCGCAGACGCCGACCGGACCGACGCCGAGGCGATCTATCTTGGGAAAGAGAAAAACGAAACGCTGTGGCGCGTGATGGGGACGTTGCCCGACGCCTATCGCGAGATCCTGTTCCTCACCTATTTCGAGGGGCTGCCGAACAAGGCGGCCGCGCGGGTGCTGCGCAAAAGCACCCACAGTGTGGAAACGCTGGTCCACCGCGCCAGAAGGGCGCTGAGGACCGCGCTCGAAAAGGAGGGTTTTGACAATGAGAGCCTATGACGAAGACGCAAGGGAGATCCTTGCAAAAGCGAAAACGATCCGCCGGCGGAACCGCAGGCGGAACGCCGCCGTGGGGACGGCGCTGGGGCTGGTCCTGCTGATCGCGGCGGGCTTTGCGATACGAAAGGCGGGACTGCGCCGCAAGGCGGGCATGATAGACCTGCCGAGCCCGGCTCCGGTTTCGGAGTCCGGCGGGCAGACGGTCCCCGCGATCGGCGCGCCGACCGAAACGGCAACGATGGCCGCCACGGTCCCGAACGCGGAAGCACCGACCGAACAGGCGCCGGAACAGCCAACCAACGTCCCGCCGACGGAGTCCCCGCAGCCGGAGACCACCCCCGTGGGGGGCGAGATCGCCGTGGAAAAGCATTGGGACGAAAAAACCGCGCCGGAAAAATACCCGGCGCTGCAGGTGAACGGCCGGGAATTCTCGGTGCAGACGCGCCCGCTGGACCCCGCCTTCGTGGGGGAGGACCTGTTCACGGCGACGCTGATCGGGCAGGACCTGTATACCGAGGAGATCCACACGCAGACCGCGGCGGCGAAGCGCATTGCGGGCGCGGACCCGAACGCCGGGGTTGCCGTGACGCTGGAGGACGGGCTGACCTACGCCTACCTTGACCCGTGGTTCGGGACTGCGACGCTGGGCGAGCTGATTTCCGCCCTGTCGCTGCGCGAAAGCGCCGCGTTCGGGGACGGCTGCGCCACGCTGCCGGACGACAACGGCTGGGTACAGCGGGTCTATCTCGATTTTGACGACGCGCTGATCTGGGACGCGCTGCTGCCGGACGAAACGGCCCCGAACCTTGCCGCCGACGGGAACTGGGAGAATTGGAGCCGGTCGCTCGTCGGCATCCGGATCGACGTGCCTCGCCTCGGGATCGAAAACCGCAGCCTGACCGTCACCGAGGACGGGCACCTGATCCTGAACGTGCCGGGCGCCCCGGCGGTGTGGTTCATCGGGCCCGAGAAGGCGGCGGCGTTCATCCGGTACCTGAACGAAAACGTCCCCTACACGGACGAGCGGTTCGCGGTCCCCTCGGGGAGCGAAGCGCCCGAGGAAGGCGGCGCGCCGGAGGTGATCGAGATGTGGTCAAACGGCGTACAGCCGGAATAAACGGTACGAAAACAGCGAAGAGCGGGCAAAACCGCTCTTTACTTTTTGCCCCGGATCGGATATAATCGGATTATACCCCGCGAATAATTTCTGTCAGGAGGACCCATGATGAAAAAAACCGTTGCCATACTGCTGACGCTTACGCTCATGCTCACGCTGTTCGCCGCCTGCGCGAACGGCCCGGCGTCCACCACCGATGAAAACGTCTCCGCCGACGCCGCCTCCACGCAGGCGCTCGAGTCCGAAAACGGCGCCATCACAGACGCCGAAACCCCGCAGCCGAGCGAGCAGCGCGCCGCGAAGAACCCGAACTTTTCCGATCTGACGGATTTTTCCGCCGGAACGCTGGACGGCTCGACGTTCACCGCCGCGGACTTTGCCGGACGCGACCTGACCGTGGTCAACATCTGGGCCACCTTCTGCGGTCCCTGCCTTTCCGAAATGGCAGACCTTGCCGCGTTTGAGAAGACCCTGCCCGAAAACGTGCGGCTGATCACCCTTTGCACCGACGCCCACGGGCAGAAGGACACCGTGCAGAGCATTCTGGACGAGGCCGGTTACACCGGCGTGACGCTGGTGAGCTTTGACGGGGACCTGAACGACCTGCTGAACGACGTGCTGTACGTCCCCACGACCCTGTTCTTTGACGAAAACGGCGTTTGCGTCGGCACCGAGATGATCGGGGCGCAGGACGACTTTGCCGCCGCCTATACCGAGGCGATCAACAACACCCTGACCCTGTTGGGGAAGGAGACGATATGACCCGGGAGACCAACGACGCGCGGAGCGCTTCCCCCGCGCGTTTCGACGGCGGTAAACGCCGCCTGACGGTTCACGCTGTGCGGATCCTGTGTCTGCTGCTGGGCGGGCTGGGCGTCGCCATAGGCGCGGCGGGCGGCGAGTTCACGGCGGTGCTGCAAAAGGCGGTGAAGATATGTCTGGAATGCATCGGGATCGGGTAAAGCGGCAATCGCGCGTGCGCACGGCCGTGCAGGCTGCCGCCGCCGTGTTTTTCAACGGCTACGCGGCGGGCTTTTTCAAAACGAAGATCTTCACCGGCAACACAAAAGGGCTGTGCGTGCCGGTGCTCAACTGCTATTCCTGCCCCGGGGCGCTGGGCGCGTGCCCGATCGGGTCCCTGCAGGCAATCCTGGCGGGGAAGGACAGGCGGCTCCCCTTTTACGTGCTCGGCACCCTGATGCTGTTCGGCGTGCTGCTGGGGCGGCTTGCCTGCGGCTTTTTATGCCCCTTCGGCTTTCTGCAGGATTTGCTTGCGAAGCTGCCGGTCAAAAAAATCAAGCTCCCAAAAAAGATTGACCGGGTGCTCCGGTTGCTGAAATACGCCGTGCTGCTGGTGTTCGTCCTGCTGCTGCCCGTGTTTCTTGTGGACAAATACGGCGCGGGCGCGCCGTGGTTCTGCAAGCTGATCTGCCCCGCCGGGACGCTGGAGGGCGGCGTGCCGCTGCTGCTGGGGGACGAGCGTCTGCGCGCGCTTGCGGGCTGGCTGTTCAGCTGGAAGGCGCTGGTGCTGCTTGCCGTGCTGCTGGGCGCGGTGTGGATCCCCAGGTTCTTCTGCCGCTACCTGTGCCCGCTTGGGGCGATCTATGGGCTGTTCAACCGCTTTTCGCTTTCGCGCATGGCGCTGGACAAAGAAAAATGCGTGGGCTGCAAGGCCTGCGAAAAGACCTGCCCCATGGCCGTGGACGTGACGAAGGATATCAATTCCGCCGAGTGCATACGGTGCGGGAAATGCAAAGCCGCGTGCCCCACCGGCGCCATCCGCCGCGACCCGCTGCTCAAAAGCAGACCAAATGAAAAAAGCGTCCCGAAGGACGCGGAATAAGGCGAATGGATGCGCGCCTCCGTTTGGTTCGGAGGCGCGTTTTTCACGCGCGAAGCGCATATTATCGCGCGGCGAAATGGGATATGCTGCCGCAGGCAGCGCGGGAGATCAGGTATAATCGTCGCGCAGGACCAGCGACGGGTCCTTGAAGATCTCCTCCATCCGGCGCAGGAAGGGCGTGACCTGCCCGAAATCGAGGGCGCGGTGATCGAAGCAGAGGACCATGGGCAGGATGCTGCGGATCTCCACCTTTTCCTCCCCGTTTTCGTCCGTGACGACCACGGGCTTGCGCTGCAGCGCGCTGATGCCGATGGCGAAGATCTGCGGCGGGATGATCATGAGCATATCCAGATGCCCGCGGATCCCCCGGGACCCGGCGCCGATGTTTGAGATCGTGATGGTGCCCTGCTTCAGGTCCTCATAGGTGATGCGGTCCTCCTTCGGGATGGCGTAATAGTCCTTTTTCGCCTGCCCCCGGAGCGGCGTGACCCGGTGCTTCGGGTTCGTTTTGGAGCCGTAGAGCCGCAGCAGCGACGAGACGACGCGTCCCTTTTTCAGGCGCTCGAGGGTGTCGTGGACCGAAACGGAATACAGCGCCTCCGTCAGGTTCGTGTTCTTCAGACGGCGGTTGATATCGTCCGTATACTCCGCCATCTGCCTGAGCGTTTTGTTGCCCACGTCCTTCATGGTGATGGTCATCATGTGTCCGTCCGGCAGGGTCCACGGGACCGAGACGTCGATCTGATCCAGATACTCGACTCTGCCGCGCACCAGCCGACGCTGGAACGACATATGCCCGTTCAGACGCGGCGCGGCCTCGATGCCCTCCGCCAGCACCTTGAGCATGGCGGTGTTGAAGGTCAGACGGAATTCCGGGCGGTCCGTATCGAATTTGCGGTACGCCGCGATGAAATCGGTGATATCCGCTTCATAGACAAAGCTGACGTGCGGAATGCTGGTCCAGCTTTCGGTCGTCATGTTCGCAACGATCTTGCGCTGGATATTGAAGGTTTCGACGTTGTTTTCCTGAATCTGTATGAAGGTAAGTCCTTTCCGTTCTTTTTGCGCCTGTTTTTCCTCATGATAAGCATATCACAAAACAAGCGCCTTGTAAAGAGCAGAAGGGCTGCCCGTGACAAATCCGCCCGGATCGTCCCATTCCGGTTTTTCGCTGTTGACAAACGGCGGCGGATCGGATAAAATAGAATTAGAATAATTCTAACGAGGCGTTTATCATGACCAGATACGCACGCCAGATCCTTGTGCTGATAGAGGAAGCCGGGGAGCATTTCACCGCCGAGCAGATCTATCTGCGGCTGAAGGCCGTCTGCCCGGAGGTCGCGCTGGCGACCGTTTACAACAATCTGAACCGGCTGACCGCGCAGGGAAAAATCCGCAGGATCTCTGCCGAGGGCTTCCCCGACCGGTACGACAAGACCCTGCGCCACGATCATCTGCTGTGCGCGAAATGCGGCAGCCTGACGGACGTGTTTCTGCCCGATCTGACCGCCGTGCTGCAGGCGCAGGTGCCGGAGGAGATTCTGTCCTACGACCTGAAGATCCGGGTCCTTTGCCCCGCCTGCCGCAACGCCGCGCAGAATACAACAGAATCATAAAAAACTCGGCCGCCCCGCCCGGCGCGGGAGGCCGACCGAATAAAAAGGAGGATCCCACATGAAATTTGTATGCAAGATCTGCGGTTACGTCCACGAGGGCGACGCCGCGCCCGAAATCTGCCCCCGCTGCAAAAAGAGCGGCGTGATGGAAGCGCAGCCGGAAGAAAAGAAGAATCCCTACGCCGGCACGCAGACCGAAAAGAATCTGGAGGCCGCCTTTGCGGGCGAAAGCCAGGCCAGAAACAAGTATACCTATTTTGCGTCCAAGGCCAAAAAGGAAGGCTTTGAGCAGATCGCCGCGCTGTTCCTGAAGACCGCGGAGAACGAGAAGGAGCACGCGAAGCTCTGGTTCAAGGAGCTGAACGGCATCGGCAACACCGCCGAAAACCTGCTTGCAGCCGCCGAGGGAGAGAACCACGAGTGGACCGATATGTATGAAGGCTTTGCGAAGACCGCCGAGGAAGAGGGCTTTCCGGAGCTGGCCGCGAAATTCCGCGGCGTAGCCGCCATCGAGAAGCACCACGAGGAGCGCTACCGCGCCCTGCTGCAGAACGTGGAGACCGCCGCCGTGTTTGCGAAAAGCGAAGTCAAGGTGTGGGAATGCCGCAACTGCGGCCACATCGTGGTCGGGACCGCCGCGCCGGAGATCTGCCCCGTGTGTGCGCACCCGCAGAGCTATTTTGAAGTCAACGCAGAGAATTATTAAACCGTAAATATAAAGGAGGACTGACCATGGAAATGAAGTTTTATCGCTGCGCCCACTGCGGCAAGATCATTGCGGTCGTGAAGGAGACCGGCGTGCCGGTCATGTGCTGTGGGGAACGTATGCAGGAGATCGTGCCCGGGACCACCGACGCCGCCGCCGAAAAACACGTGCCGGTCTGCGAAGTGAACGGTAATCTTGTAACCGTGAAGGTGGGCGAGGTCGCACACCCGATGCTGCCCGCGCACTACATTGAATGGGTCGCCATTCAGACGACCGGCGGGAACCAGCGCAAGACCCTTGCCCCCGGCAGCGAGCCCGTCGTCACCTTCGCGCTTTGCGAGGGCGAGGAATTGCTTGCCGCTTACGCCTATTGCAACCTGCACTCCCTTTGGAAGGCTTGAGAACGGAGACGCGCAAACCTTGACGAAGATCCTGTTTGTCTGCCACGGCAACATCTGCCGCAGCCCCATGGCGGAATGTATATTCAAAAAGCTGGCTGCCGACGCGGGGCGCGGGGATGAATTTCTTGTCGCCTCCGCCGCGACGAGCGATGAGGAAATTGTTCGCGGCGTGGGAAACCCCGTGTATCCCCCCGCAAGGCGCGTGCTGCTGCGAAACGGCTTTGACCCCGGCGGCAAGCGCGCCCGGCAAATGACCAAAGCGGACTACGACGCCTTTGACCTCTTGGTGCTGATGGATGGCAACAACCGCCGGAACGCCCTGCGGCTGCTTGGCGGCGACCCCGGCGATTACGGCGCGGGGCACGACGTTGCCGACCCGTGGTACAGCGGGGACTTTGACACCGCCTTCGACGAGATCCTGCGCGGCTGCCGCGGCCTGCTTGAAAGCCTGTAACCGACGAAAACCCCGGTTCCCAAAAACGGAACCGGGGCGATTTTTATATTACTCAGCTTTTTCATAAATGACCACACCGTCCCTGTCGATCTCTTTTTGCAGCGCCTCCGTCACGCCCCGATCCAGATCCACCAGATCAAAGGTCAGCAGCGAATGGATCCGCTCCGTGACGGCCCAGTAAAACGCGTTGAAATCGCCGCCGCTGACGGCAAGATCCACGTCGCTGCGGGGACCGTTTGTGCCGCGTGCGCGCGAGCCGAACAAGACGACCCGTCGCACGCCCGCATCCCGGGCAAAACGCGTCAGCTCCCCGGTCACGCGGGATGAAAGTCCGTGAACCATCCCGACCGCCTCCTTTTCCGTTTAAAGTATAACACAAACGTTGCGGGAATGCAAGTCGCTTTGCGCTTATTTGAACGTATCGCGGGCGTGGAGCTCGGTCTTATACTGCGGGCCCTGCGGGCCGCCGCCGAGAAAGATGGGGAAGTACGTCCTGTTGCCCCAATTCGTGACGGACAGGCTGTTTTCGCCGGTATCATAGCCGAACAGATACGCCCACGGGGAGCCCGCAAGGGCTCTGGAGCCGGTTTCGGGATCATGCTCGAAGGTCTCCAGCTTATCGGGCAGCCAAAGGTCCCACGCCTCCCCCTTGGAGCAGACGTCCACAAGCTGCTGCAGTGGCTTGAGGTCCACGTAAACGTGGTCCCCCTCGGTCGGGTACATCCCGTGCGAACCCGCCGCGCAGTAGATCTCGATGTGCGTGCCGTCGATCTTGTTCAGGTCTTCCCAGCTCTGCAGCGCCGCGAAGGTGTGCGCGGGGAAGGCGACCTTGACCGGGCGCAGATACGTTCGTCCGTTTTCCGTTTCGCGCAGGAAGCGCAGCGTGACGTGTTCCCAGTCCCCCGGATGCGCGCCCGCCATATGCCGGATGACGTCGATATATTTGCCGGAATCGAAGGGGCAGTACTGGAAATAGGACACGTCCACATAGCCGCCGTCCTTCTCGATCCAGAAGGCGTAGCCCTTCGCGTCCGCCTGCCGCCCGTAGTACACGGGCAGGATCTCGAACGGCGACGAGGGCTTTTGCACCGTGGAGAGCCGCCCCTCCCCGTTTTTGTCCACGCTTTTTTCAAAATGCTCGAACACGTATTCCATGGAGCAGGCTTCATACGGGTCGCCTTCCGCCATCCAGATGCGCGGCGCGTAGCGCATCATCAGCTCGTTCTTTCCCGCGTCCGTAAGGTCCGTGATATCCTCGCGCGCGCTTTCGATCCGGTGGACGATCATGCTGCCGATCCCGGAGATATAGGTCACGCCCAGCCCGAAATCATAACGCAGGAAGGCGGACTGGCTCTCCCGGAGCTCATATTTTGTCCCGGTGAAATTCTTGCCGCTGAACGCCGTGACGGTGCAGTCCGACGGCAGATAAATGCTCGCGCTCCGCACCCCGACGTCCGGATACTCCCCCGGCAAAAAGGCGCGATAACCGCCCTTGAGATCTTTTTTGGCGAACAACATAACGCAGTCCCACGACGTGGGAACGGGATCCTCCCCCGACGCCGCCCGGGCGGGACTGACCGCAAGAAACAGGATCGCCGCCGTGAGCAGCAGACTGAACAATGGCCGCAGTTTTTTCATAACGCTCCCTCGCTTTCACTTCTATTTTACCACCTGATACCGCCGTTTGCAAGCAGGTTCGCATGATTATTCTTGATAATGCGCATATTTATTCTTCATGCTTCGCGCACGGACAAAGACGAAGCGCAGATCCCCTCTTGCGTTTTGACGGAGAAGAGCTTATAATGGGAAGCAGACGACGCATGAAGGAGGGATACGGGATGATCGAGCCGGACGGCAGGGCGAGGCTGACGCGCTATCGCGAGATTCTGCCGCTGAAGGACGACGGGACCGTGCAGCTCGTGCGCGACGACCTGACGGGGACCCTGTTTGTGAAGAAATCGCTTTCGGTCTGCAGGCGCGACGTTCTGCGCAGTCTGCAGGCGCAGCCCGTGCCCGGAATGCCCTGCATTCGGGAAGTCGCCGATATGGGCGATTTGACCGTGCTGATCGAGGACTTTGTGAACGGCAGGACGCTGGGGAACCTGCTGGAGAGCGCGCGCGTACTGGAGGAGAGCCAGGCGCTGGCGATCTTTCGCGCCGTGGCGGAGGCGGTGAAGGCGCTGCACGACCGCACCCCCGCCGTGATCCACCGCGACATAAAGCCCGAAAACGTGCTGCTTGCCGAGGACGGGCGGGTCTTTCTGCTGGACGTGGACGCCGCAAAGCCCGCGGAACCGGGGCTCCGGCGCGATACCGTGCTGATCGGCACCGTGGGCTACGCCGCCCCGGAGCAATACGGCTTCGGGGGCTCCGACAGGCAGACGGATATTTACGCCCTCGGCGTGCTGCTGAACGTGATGCTGACCGGGTTCCTGCCCGGGGAGCGGCAAGCGCCCGGGAAATCCGGCGCCGTGATCGCGAGAGCCACCCGCATGGACCCCACCCAGCGCTACGCGACCGTGGACGAGCTGCTGACCGACCTGTTCGGGCGGCAGCCGGAGGAAAAGCCGACGGGACGGCGGCGGTTCCTGCCCCCGGGCATGCGCGGCGGCGACCCGGTGAAGACCGTGCTTTCCGCCGTGGGCTACGCCCTGCTGATCTGGCTGAGCTGCTCGATCGACTACACGAACGCCTACGGGCGGCTGGACCTGATCATCAACCGCGTCGGCTTTTTTGTGAGCGTGATGCTGGGCATTCTGTTTTTCGGCAACTATCTGGATATCCAGACGAAGCTGGGGCTGACGAAAATGCAATCGAAGGCGAGGCGCACAGCGGCGACCGTGGCGCTGGGGATCCTTCTGATCCTGCTGCCGCCGCTGCTGATCGCGATCGGCGAGACCGTGCTGAGAGGAGACCTGACCGAATGAAGGAGACCACGACGAAGCGGCTGGAGGCCGTGCTGGCAAAGACCCCGCCCGAGGACCTGCCGGCCTTTTGGAAGACCTACGGCGACAAGCTGCCGGACGACGCGCGCCCGTTCCGCGATTACATGAGCCGGAAGCTGACCGAAAAGGGACTGCGCCGCCAGGACGTGTTTTTGGCAGCCGACATTTCGGAGGGCTACGGCTATAAGCTGCTGGCGGAGGAAAAACACACGGTGCAGCGCGACGTGATTTTGCGGCTGTGCTTCGGCGCGGACTTCAACGCGGAGGAGACGAACCGGGCGCTGACGCTGTACGGCATGGCGCCGCTTTACGCGAAGCTCCGGCGCGACGCGGTGTTTTTGTCCGCTCTGGGCGCGGGCGTGCGCGACGTACACGAGATCGACCGTCTGCTGCGCGAAAACGGGGAGGCCCCGCTTTACGCCTGCAAATGAAAAATATTTCCGGTTTTGCCGCGTTTCCACCTTTTCGGTGGGAACGCGGTTTTTTGTTTTGTGGTATGCTGAGAAAAACAACGAATACCAAACCGAAAGGATGATCCCCATGCAGGACAATCAGATGAATCCCAATCCCCAGCAGGTTCCCCAGCAGGTCCCTCCGCAGTTTCAACAGCCGGTCCCGCCCATGCCCGCGCCCGCACCCGTGAAGAAGCCCGTTTATAAAAAATGGTGGTTCTGGGTCGCGCTCGCGGCGGTATTGCTGATCGTGATCGGCGCCGCGGCGAACGGCAAAAAGAGCGGCGGCATTGAAAACGCGGACGGCGCGTCGAACGGCGGCACGAAGGCGATCGAGGTCGACGGGACCGAAGCCGACGGCGCAAAGACAGACAAACCGGAAAGCACGGAGCAAGGCAGCGAGGCCGCGCCCGCCGCGGACAAGACCACGGTGGAGGAGCAGGTCCTGTGGGAGAACGACGTGTGCGTCATCACCGCGCTCGCCTTTGAGACCGACTCCATCTGGGGCGACGAGCTGAAGGTGCAGATCGAAAACAAATCCGACAAGGTCATCCACGTGGGCAGCGACGCGCTGATCGTGAACGATTACATGATCACCGACCTGTTCGCGGCAGAGGTGGCCGCAGGGAAAAAGACAAACGAAAAAATCGACCTGATGAGCAGCCAGCTCGAGGCCGCCGGTATTGAAAACGTGGGCAAGATCGAGCTGTATCTCTATTACTACGAGGGCGACAGCTTCACGGACAAGGTGAAATCCGACTGCATCACGGTGAAGACCTCGCGCTTCGACGACATGGACGTGACCCCGAACGACGCGGGCACCGAGCTTTATAATCAGGACGGAATCCGGATCGTGGGCAAATACGTGAACGAGAACAGCTTCTGGGGCGCGGGCGTGCTGTTTTATATCGAAAACAGCAGCGGCAAAAACGTGACGGTCACGACCGAGGAGCTTTCCGTGAACGGGTTCATGATCACCGAGTATTTCTACGCCGACGTGTACGACGGCAAGCGCATCATCGACGACATGACCCTGTCCGGCACCGACCTGAAGGAGGCCGGAATCGATTCCATTGAGGAGATCGAGCTGAAGTTCAAAATCCGCGAAAAGGACGATTACCTGAACAGCGTGACGACGGACGCGATCACCTTCAAGGTCAAGTGAACCGCCGTTCACAAAAAATTCACCGACGCCCGGGACGCATTGCGCCGTCCCGGGCTTGCTTTTTTCGCGCGAAAAGCGTATACTGAAAAAAGCATATGCTTTTGGGGTGAGACCATGGACGAAGAGAACGTCAGACAGACGCTCGGAGAAAACATTGCAGCCTGCCGCAAGGCGGCGGGGCTGACGCAGGGGGCGCTGGGCGAAAAGCTCGGCTATTCGGATAAATCCGTTTCCAAATGGGAGCGGGGCGACGGAGTGCCGGACGTTTACGTGCTGGTGAAGCTCTCGTCCCTGTTCGGCTGCACGACCGATTCGCTGCTCGGAATCCGGGAAGCGCCGATCCCGGACGGGGCGCTGAGCCCCCGCCGCCGGACGAAACGCAAAATGATCCCGGCGCTGTCGGTGCTGCTGGTGTGGCTGACCGCGGCGGTGGCGTATTTCGTGCTGGGGCTGCTGCCCTTTGCGATTCCGAAAACGTGGCTCGCCTTCGTTTACGCGGCGCCCGCCTCGTGCATCGTGCTGACCGTGTTTTTCCGGCTGTGGTATTCCCGCGTGTTCCAGTGCGCCGCCGTTTCGGGCATCATCTGGGGCGTGGCGGTCAGCCTGTGGCTGACCTTCCGGGGCATGGCGGACATGCGCAGCCTGTTTCTGATCGCGGCGATCCTGCAGGTGCTGGCGATCCTGTGGTTCATTATGCGCAGCCGCGTAAAACACGGCGCGGACGCGGAAAAGAAAGCGGAATAAAAAACGAAACCGGAAGGGAGCCGATCCCTTCCGGTCTTTTTTGTCTTTATACGCGACCCCGCGCGCTCAGTCGGTGAGGTCCACGCCGTCGGCGAGACTGCCCGAAACGCGCGTTTCGGTCCAGCCGGTATCGAATAGGGCCTTCACCGTGCCGCTCACGGAGCCGTTTGCATGCACGGTCAGCGTGAAGCGCGTGAGCTGCCAGTCGTTGGACTGAAAGCCCTTCAGCTTCAGCACGTGCCCGTCCGACAGGGGCAGAAGGACGGTATAGGTCCCATAATCGAGGCTCCAGCGCGAGACTTTTACCTTAGTTGCCCCGGTCTTTACGCGAAAGCCGTCGGTCTCCGTTTGCGCCTCCCCGGGCAGGAGCGAAGCGTCCTCGAACCGGATCTCCCCGCGAAAGCGGGAGACCGGCAGCAGATGCGCCTTGATATAGGCCGTGGAGAACCCCAGCAGCCGCGCCCCCTGATACGCGAGGACGCAGACGACCACCAGACAGACGAGCGCCAGCACAAAGCGTTTTCCGTGTTTCACCGGACTTCCCTCCCCTCGGCAACAGTATAGCATAAAATCAGCGGGACCGCAAGCGGGCAGTCCTTAAGATCCGGTTAAGACTTCCTGAAGATAAACTGGTTGCGCGCCGGGTCATAAACGTAACCCGCGGCGGCAAGGGGCGCGGTCACGTCCGTCTCCGGCACGTTCAGATCGTCGCACAACGCCGCAAGCGACGGATAGCGGTCGCGCAGCTTCGTGTTCACAACGCTCATGAGCAGGATGGGATCTTTGGGCAGCATCAGGGTTCCTCCTTTTCCCGGGAGATATCTTTCAGAAACAACGCCACTGTTTCGGGCGCGGGCATGATCTCCAGCGCCCCGGGGCGTGTGGTGACGTAAGCGGCAGCGGCTGCGGCAAAGTCGGCGGCAGCGCGCACGGTTTCGGCCGTGAGGGGCTCGCCCCGCAGCAGCATGTCGACCATGCAGGCGCAGAAGCAGTCCCCCGCCCCGGTGGTGTTGCAGGTCTTTTTTGTCAGCACGGCGGGGGTGAAGACCATTTCGGACGGGTCGCCGAAGGCGCAGAGGCTGCCGTTCGCCCCGTCCGTGACCGACAGGAGCCGGACGCCGGGGTATTGCGCCCGCAGGACCAACGCGGCGAGATCAAGCGTCAGCGAATCGTCCTCCAGCAAAAAGCGCGCCTCGTCCAGCGAGAGCTTGACGGCGTCCGCCTGCGCCATGCCCCACGCGATCTGCCGCCGCGCCTGCGTCAGGTCCCGCCAGAGGCGGGGACGGAGATTCGGGTCGAAGGAAATTAGGCACCCGGCTGCCCTTGCCGCTTCGAGCGCGAAGACGGTGGCGGCGCGGTTCGTTTCATGCGTGAGGGACAGGGAGCCGAAGTGGAAGCAGCGGGCGCTTCGGATCAGGGAGACGTCCACCTCCTCCGGCGACAGGAAGCGGTCCGCGCCCTCCTCCCGGTAAAAGGAAAACGAGCGCTCCCCGTCTGCGTCCGTGGCGACAACCGCGAGGGTGGTGGGGCGCAGAGGGTCGATCCGCAGCGCGTCCGCGCAGATCCCGGCCTCGGTCATTTTCTGCCGCAGCAGCCGCCCGAAGGCGTCGTCCCCGACCTTGCCGAGGAAGGCGGTCTTCCTGCCGAGGCGCGAAAGCATCGCAAGCATATTCGCGGGCGCGCCGCCGGGACACGGGGCATAAAGCGAGGGCTGCCCCGGGGCAGCCGTGAGGTCGATCAGCGTTTCGCCGAGCGTGACAGCGTCCAGACGCTTCGTCATGGCGATCCCTCCTTTTTGCTATATTATAACAAAATTTTAAAAAAATACAACGAATATTTACAAATTCATTTCAAGTCCGTGAATATTCTTGATTTTCCGCCGTTTGTCTGCTATGATACACAAAGTAAACCACAGCGTGAAATGTAAGATCAGGAGGTATATTCCGATGCGATATTGTCCCGATTGCAGCCTGCAGCTTCCGGATGAAGCGCGCCATTGCCCGAGCTGCGGCAGACCCCTGCCGACCGACGGCGCCGACGCGGCGTACCGCAATCCCTACGCCGCCGCGCCCGCGGAGGACGCGCCCGCAGACGCGACGAAGCGGATCCCGAGTCTGAAGGACATCCCGCCCGCGGAGGCGACGAAGGCCATTCCGGACGTGCGGGACGTGAAGGCAGCCCCCTTCCGGCTGCCGGCGGATAAGGTGCTGCGCCCGAAGAGCGAGATGGGGAAGAACGCGCCCGCCCCCGCGCAGGAAGAAGCCCCCGCACAGGAAAAAAAGCCGAAAAAGAAGAAAAAGCGCGTTGTGAAGCAGAAAAAAGGCGTGATGGTGCCGCTGGTGACGCTGATCCTGATCGTGGGCGTGATCGGCGCGCTGGTCCTGTTTTTCCATAACCAGCTCAATCCCCCCGCGGAAAAGAAGCCGCCCGAGGAGGCCGTGCCCGCCGCGGTGCCGATCGTGACCGAGATCAAAAACCACGTGGTGTATCTCAGCGGCGGCGACCTGTATTATTTCGATACCGACCAGCACACCGCCGTGCTGCTGGCAAGGGAGATCACGGACGACGGCACCTTCCGCTATGACGAGGGCGACGTGATCTTCCCGGAGGGGGACGGCGCGATCACCGCGATCGGCCGCAGCGTGCAGCTCGGGGCCGACGGCAAAACGCTGCTGTATCCCGTTTCCGCGGACCCCGCGGGGCACTATCTGCTGTATTGTCAGGACCTTTCCGGCGGCGAGCCGATCCGCGTGGCGGAAAACGTGAAGAGCTACACCATGAGCCGCGACGGCAAGCGCGTGACCTACCTTGACGGCGTGGACGCGCTGTGGCAGGTGTCCCTGCCCGGCTGCGAACGGACGAAGATCAGCGACAGTGTGCCGGACGGCTACGCCGTTTCCGACGACGGGACCCACGCGATGTTCCGCACCGCCGACAACCAGCTCATCTCCTTCACCCCCGGCAAGCCGAACGCGATCGCGGCAAAGAACGTGGCGAAGGCGTATTATCTCCGCGACGATCTGGTGTATTATCTCAATCACAGCCACGACCTGTATCTCTATAACGGCAAGGAGGCCGCAAAGGTCTCCTCCGGCGTGACCGAGATCTGCGCCGTGTACCCGGACGGGCAGGTCTATTTCCTGAAGGACACCGACAACAAGCTGATCCTCTCCGACTTCATCGAGGACGATCTGGCGCTGGCGGACGCCGCCATCGGGAAGCCGGAGCCGCCCGTGGCGCCCGTGTATAAGGACTTCCCGAACCTGACCGCCTATAACAAGGCGTTTGACGAATACGAAAAGCAGTATGCGCAGTACGAGGCGCAAAAGCAGGTCTATCAGGAAAAGCTTGCCCGCGACCAGCTTCGGCGGGGCCTCGGCGAGACCAAATGGGTGCATACCCTGCAGACCCTGTGCTATTACGACGGCGAGGTGCTGACCGTGATCAGCGAGCGGGTGGATCTGGACGCGCCCCGCGCGTTCTCCGAAAAAGAGCCCGCCGTCGCCTTCCTGGAGATCCTGCCCGCCTCCGTGGACAAGATCAGATTCTCCGAAATGGAGAGCGCCGACAAGGCGGAGGCGCTGGCCGAGCAGATCATCAGCCAGTTCGAGCGCAGCTATCTTGCGCTCGGCAAGGAGACCATGGAGCTGGGCGGTCAGCAGGAGGCCGTGGACCGCATCGATTACGCGGGCGGGACGATCTATTACCGCGGCGTTTCCGGCGCGTTCTGGTCCCTTGACGTGAAAAACGGCGCGCCCGGGACCCCCACGAGAAGACTGTGGAACGTGCGGGACTTTGCCGCCGACCCCGCGAACAAACGGTTCGTCGCCTTCAGCGGCGAGAACGACGGCGTGGTCTGGCTGCAGATGTCCCTGCTCGGCAGACTGACCGAGGACAGGGTGGCCCCCGAGACCGTGCGTTTTCTGGAGGACGGCACGATTCTGTACCTCGCCGACTGCGGGCAGGACGATGCCGGTTTCTATTCCGGCACCCTGCGGCAGTGCAAAAACGACGTGGTGGAGACCCTTGCCGACCACGTGCGGATGTATGACGTGACCGCCGAAGGGCACGTGGTGTGCCTGCGGGCGCTGACGGAGGGACGCGGCGAGCTCTACCTCTGCGGCGAGGGCGCGCTGAAGAACGTGTCCGCCGCCATGCTGCTGGGAGACGGCTGCCTGCCGCGCTTCTCGCAGTGGCTGCCCGCAAAGACCGAGACCGAAGACTGATCCGCGGATGAGAATCCGCCCGAATAAAGGAGGCTGAAACGATGCTCTGTAACAAATGCGGCAATCCCCTGCAGGACGGCGCGCGCTTCTGCATGCACTGCGGCGCCCCGGCGCCCGGAACCGGAAATCAAGCCGCGCCCGAAGGCGAGCCCGTCGCCGACCGCGCCGAATTCACCGCGCCGATCCCCGCCCTGCGCGGAGAGGGAAAACCCGGCACGTGCCCGCGCTGCGGCGCCGAGCTGGAGCCCGACACGGGCAAATGCCCCTATTGCGACGCGGGCTTTCCGATCCCGCAGTTCGACGAGGCGGCGCTGAGCCCCGAAAAGAAAAAAGACAAAAAACCGAAAAAAGAAAAAAAGGAGCCCGTCCCGGACGACGATACCGCCCGGGAGCAGGCGGACGGACGCGGGGGAAGCAGGCTTTCCGCCGTGCTGATCGTGCTGATCGTGCTGCTGCTGGCGGCGCTTTCCGTGTTCGCGCTGAGCTGGTTCGGCGTGATCAAAAACGTGCCCGTGATCTCGGACCTGACGGACCGCCTGCGCGGCGCAGCCGTCACCGAGGCCCCGGACGGGAGCGTGGGACAGGAAATCGAGCTCGGCGAGACCGTGGCGCCCTCCAGAGCGCAGCTTCCGCCCTCCACCGAGCCCGCCGCGTCGCAGGACGCGACCGAGGCGACGACCGCCGCCCCCGCCGCAAACACGCCCGTGACGATCAGCGGCTACCTGCAGTATGAGGTCCACGAGACGTATGAGGATTACACCGCCATCGCGCTGGTGCCGGACCGGGAGACCGCCGTGAAGCCGGACAACCGCGACGAGAGCGTGAAGGTGCGGCGCGTGGTCGTGGAGGGCGAGGACCTGAAGCGCTACTGCGGCAGGCACGTCACCCTGACCGGCGTGCCCAACGCCGCCGACCGGGACGGCGAGACCTTGATCACCTTCACCGACAGCGCCGTGGAGCTGCTGCCCGCCGACGACCGCCTGAACGGGCTTTACGACGGCGGCGTGCCGGTCAAGATCGCCATGAAATCGACGGATTACAAGCTTAACGTGCGCGCCACGCCCGACATGAAGGGCACAGTGCTGAACACGATCGCCAACGGCTCGAGCGTTTCAATGCTGGGCGAGAACGGCGAATGGACCCTGATCGACTACGGCAGCAAGCAGGGCTGGGTGCACACCGAGACCGCAGGCCTTGTGAGCGTGACCGAGGCGGACAAGGCCGGCACAGAGACCACCGCCGCCCCGGCGACCGACCCCGCGAAGGACAAGCCGCTGCTGAAGCCCACCCGCGCCGTCGCCGCGGACGAGGTCAAAAAGGACGAGGCCTACGGGCGCGCCTATCTCACGGACTATATTTACGACGACGACCCCGCGACGTGCTGGATGGCGAACGCCGAAAAGCCCGTTTGGGTGCAGCTCGACTTTGCAGAAAAGGAAACGGTTTCGGGGGTGAAGCTGATCGTGGGCAACAACTGGGACGGCAGACTCAAGAACATCCCGGCGCTGCAGGATCCCTTTGCCGCCTACGGGAGGCCCCAGCGCTTCACGCTGACCTTCTCCGACGGCAGCACCCAGACCTTCACCGCGAAGGACGTGAAGGAGTCCGCCTTCGGCGCGAACGTCTTCATTTTCAAAACGCCGGTCAAAACGACCTATATCCGCCTGACCGTGGATTCCGTCTTCAAAGGCAAAACCGAACAGAACATGGTATGCATCGCCGAGCTCGCGGCGTTCTGATACAAGGAGGAAACGATATGAAAAGCTGTCCCCATTGCGGCAATCAGAATCCGGACGACGTCCGCTTCTGCCGGACCTGCGGCGCGCCCTTCGGCGGGAACGTGATGGCGTTCTGCCGCGTCTGCGGCACCCCGATCGACCCCGTGCGCATGGTGTGCCCGCATTGCAATCCCCCCGAAACGAACGCCGCGCCCGAAGCGGCAGCCCCGAAGCATAACAACGACGCCTACGGCGGACAGACCGCCGCCGCGCCGACCTTCGGCGCCTACGCCGCGCCCGAAGCGCCGAATACGCCCGGTTACGGCGAGGAACGCGCCCCGAACGCCCCCGCCTTCACGCCCGCCGGGAGCGACCCGGCGAACGCGGGCTTCTACCGGACGGACGGGGGCTATCGCGCGCCGGACCCGCGCATGGCATACGGGGCGGCTCCCGGTCCCCTGCCGCCAAACGGTCCCGCGCCCCTGCCGCCGATCACCCCGCGCTACGCCGACCCCGGCGAACGGAAGGAGGACGGCGGGAAAAAGCGCCTGATTTTGCCCATCGCGCTGAGCGTGGTCGCGGTGCTGCTGGTGACGACCGCCCTGCTGATGGTGCTGGATTCCGTGGGCGTGATCGAGATCCCGCTGCTGCACGTCGGCGAAGGAACCTCCGAAAGCGCCTCGACCGATACCGGGAACGAGGGCGCGACCGACGGCGCATCTGTCCCGGGCTCCACCGACGGCGTCGACGTGACGCTTCCGCAGGGGGAGCCGGTCGTGCTCGATCTGCCCGGCAGCACGGCCTCCGTGACCGTCTTCAGCGGGCCGGGGACCGGCTATGAGCGCCTCGGCTCCGTGAGCCACGGCGAGACCGTCTATATCCAGAAAAGCACGGACGACGGCGAATGGACCCGCATCGTCACCGGCGACGGCAGCCTGACCGGCTGGATCAGCGCCGTGGACGCCGGTCTCCGGGCCGCCCCCGCCGTGGATGAGAACAGGGAGATCCCCATTGCGCGTATCTCCGCCTCCTCCGACCAGGGAAAGGGCTCGGAGGAGCGCCGCTACACCCCCGATCAGGCGATCGACGGCGATTACAACACCTGCTGGATGGCCGCCGCGAAGAACAACGGCAAGGGGGGCGTGGGAAACTGGATCCAGGCGAACCTTGACAAGACCACGACACTGAACGGCATTAAGCTCCTGAACGGCAACGGCTGGAACGGCATGTATCAGGGCAAGCAGGTCGCAACCAACCTGTATAACATCAACGGCCGCATCCGCGACTTTACCCTCACCTTCTCCGACGGCACGGTCTTCACCTTCACCGCCGCCGACGTGCGGGAGGAATCGTTCGGCCGCAACGTCTTCCGCTTCCCGCACGCCGTGGACGCGACCTGGGTGCGGCTGACCGTCGATTCCGCCTACATCGGCACCAAATGGGATACCGTGGTGTGCCTGTCGGAGCTGGCGCTGTTCTAAGGACGCGGTATGATGAAGCATAAACTGATCCCGCTCCTGCTGGCGGGGCTGACGCTGCTTTCCGCCTGCGGAAAGCAGCGTCAGCCCGATACCGTGACCGAAGCAATGCCAAGCGAAACGGCAGACGCGGCTGAGGCCTCCACCGCCCCGCCGACAACAGAAACTGCCGAGCTGCCCGTGACCGCGCCGCCGGAGCCGGAGCCCGTGCCCGACCGGCTGAAAGAAGACCTGAACGCGATCGCCGAACGCTACGGCGCGACGGGCGCTGCCGTTGCCGTGCTGACGGACGGACAGGTAACGGGGCTCTATACCTACGGCGTGCGCGACCGCGCCGCCGGCACGCCGGTGACCGAGGACACGAAGTTCCGCGCCGCCTCCCTCTCGAAGCTCGTGATCGCCATGGTGGCGTGCATCGCCGAGGAGCAGGGCCTCGGCTATCCGGTCCGGAACCCCTATTACCCGGGGACGCCCATCACGCCCCAGATGCTGCTGTGCCACGTCTCCTCCATCAGCAATTCCATGGCGTTTTTGACCTCCCGCAACGCGCATTCCTCCGCGTCGCTGCAGACGCTGCTCTCCTCCGCCGATACGTATCTCTATACAGCCCCCGGGACCTATGACTTTTATTCCAACCTCGGGGCGGCGACGCTTGCCGCCGCGATCGAAAAGGCCGCGGGGAAGCCGTTCGGAACGCTGGCGCGTGAAACGCTGTTTGAACCGCTGGGACTGGACTGCGCGTTTCTGGCGGCGGATATCGCGGCGCAGGACCAGATCTCGACCCTGTATTACGCGGACGGCAGCGTGGGCATGAGCCTGCGGCAGCAGCTTGACGAGAGCGCGTGCGAAACGCTGGGGCAGACGCATCACCTGTATCAGGGCAACCTGACGATCAGTGCGAAGGATTACGCAAAGCTCCTCACGCTGCTGCTGAACGACGGCGTTTTTAACGGGACGCAGCTTTTGCCGCCCGGCGCGGCGGACGAGATCCTGCGCGTCCATTTCGACAGCGCGCCGACCGAAGGCTACGGGGTCTATCTTCTCCCGAATCTGCTGC
>CACZGD010000024.1 GCA_902780565.1 Oscillospiraceae bacterium | reverse complement strand
CACCGGCTACGGCCTGTGCGATTTCGACCTCGCCGTGCTGGGGGAGCTTGCGGTCAATCTCTTCCCCGCCGGTGTCAACACCCTCGCCGGGCAAAAGATTCCGTCCGTCCAGCGCGACGCGCTGCGCGCAAAGCTCGTCCACGCCAAGCTTTTCGGCGAAAAAAACGAATGAAACCGCGGCTTTTGCCGTATACTTTAAGCAGTGCTTCGGCGCTGCTTTTTCTTTTTTTGTATCGAAAGGAATGCGTATGACCTATTCTTTTACCGGATTCACGCCGAAGGCGGACGCGGCGCTGAACGAGGCGATCCGGCTTGCGTCCGAGCTCGGGCACACTTACGTCGGCAGCGAGCATCTTGCGCTGGCGCTGGCGGACGACGCCGGGGTCGCGGGAGCGGTCCTCTCCAACGCCGGGATCCGCCGTGAGGCGGTGGACGCGCGCCTGCGCCTTGTGATGGGCGCGGGGCTGCCGACCATACTGGGGGAGGCGGATCTCACGCCGAGGTTGCGCCGCCTGCTGACGACGGCGCTCTCCCTCTCCGCCGCCGAGGAATCGAAGGCAGGAACGGGACATCTGCTGCAGGCGCTGCTGCAGGACCGCCGCAGCGCCGGAACAAGACTGCTGACGGATCTCGGCGCGTCGCCCGCGTCCCTGCTGTCCGCCCTGCGCGCGGGCATGGCGGGGCTGTCCCCGACCGTGGCGGACAAAAGGAAAGGGGAGTCCGCGCTCGAAAAATACGGCACGGACCTGACCGCGCTTGCAGCCGGGGGGCGCTTGGACCCCGTCCACGGGCGCGAGGCGGAGCTGGACCGCGTGATCCGCATTCTGTGCCGCCGGACGAAAAACAACCCTTGTCTCATCGGCGAGGCGGGCGTGGGCAAGACCGCGATCGTGGAGGCGCTGGCGTGCCGGATCCGCAGCGGCGACGTGCCCGCGGCGCTGGGCGGACGGCGGTTGATCTCGCTGGACCTGAACCGCATGGTCGCCGGGGCGAAATACCGCGGCGACTTCGAGGAGCGGATCCGCGACGTGCTGCGGGAGGTGCAGGACGACCGGGACGTGATCCTGTTTATCGACGAGGTCCACAACCTGATGGGCGCGGGCTCCGCCGAGGGCGCGGTGGACGCGGCGAATATTCTCAAGCCCGCGCTGTCGCGCGGGGCGCTGCGGCTGATCGGCGCCACCACCTCCGACGAATACCGCAGAAACGTGGAAAAGGACAAGGCGCTGTCACGTCGCTTTCAGCAGGTCCTTATCGCGGAGCCGTCCCCTGCGAAATGCCTTGCCATATTAAAATGTTTAAAAGAAAAGTACGAAGCGTTTCACGGCGTCACCCTGACGGACGAGGCGCTGGAGGCGGCGGTCGCCCTGTCCGTCCGCTTCCTGCCGGACCATTTTCTGCCGGACAAGGCGATCGACCTGATGGACGAGGCCTGCGCCTCGCTGTCCGCCGCCGGGACCGGCGGCACGGTCACGCGCGCCACGGTGGAGCAGGTCGCCGCGGCGGTCTCCGGCGTGCCGGTCGCGTCCCTGCTGCAGGAGGAAAAAACACGGCTGCGGGAGCTGGAGGACCGCCTGTCCGCGTCCGTGATCGGGCAGCCTGCCGCCGTGCGGCGCGTTGCGGACGCGGTGCGCCGCGCGCGGACCGGGCTCACGGACCCCGACCGGCCGCTTTGCTCCTTATTGTTCTGCGGTCCCACGGGCGTCGGCAAAACGCTGCTTGCGCACGCGCTTGCCGAAACGGTGTTCGGCGACCCCAAGGCCGTGATCGCGACGGATCTCTCCCTGTTCGGCGAAAGCCATACCGCCGCCGGGCTGTTCGGCGCGCCGCCGGGGTACGTCGGCTACGGGGAAGGGGAGACGCTGGTCAAAAAACTCAAAAAACAGCCCTACGCGGTGCTGCTGTTCGACGAGCTGGAGAAGGCGAACCCCGCGATCCTGCCGGAGCTGCTCGGACTGCTGGAGGAGGGGACCGTGCGCGCGCCGGACGGCGAGCAGGCGGACTGCCGACATACCATTATAATAATGACCTCCAATCTGCAGACGCAGGCGACGGCGGGCTTTGTGCGGGATGGGGCTTCCGCGCCGTCTCTGCGCAGGGCGCTTGCCCGGTTCCTGCCGCCGGAATTCCTGAACCGCGTGGATGAGGTCGTCCCCTTCGTCCCGCTGGACGTCGACGCGCTGACCGCGATTGCCCGTAAGCAGATCGCCGCCCTTGAAGCCCGGGCGGCGGAAGCCGGCGTGCGCCTGTCTGCGGAGGACGGGGTGATCCGCGCCATTGCCCGGACGGCGGCCGCCGGTCCGGACGGCGCAAGAAGCGTGCGCAGGCTCGTGGTGGATCAGATCGCGTCGCCGCTGGCGTCGCTTTTGCTGGCGTCGCCGCCGCCGGAGGCGGTTTCTGTCGCTGTGGACGATCGCGGCGAGCTCGTTTGCGCCATCCGGGAACAGTCCGCGTCGTCATGCGCCGTTGCTTCCGGGCAAAACGGCGGGATCTGATTGCTAAAATACGAATTTGTAATAATAATCATAACCAGTATTAATTAATTTTTATCTAATTTGTGAAAGAAACCGTCAGGAATCCTGAAAAATACTATAAGTTTTGTTACAGCTTGCATAAAAAATACGCACAAAATCCGTAAAAAGTTACAAATCAGTAACCTTTTGCGGATGAATTTTTTTTACGAAAAATCTTGATATTTGCGTTTTTATATGTTAGAATCAAGTATCTTTTAATACGGGGAAACCTGTATATAAAAGGCGTTGCCGTATAAATCTACCTGTACGGCAGCAAAATATTTTCTTAGGAGGAAAATACCAATGAGCAAGAAACTTGCAAAGATCGTTGCTCTCGTGCTGGCTGTGGCCATGGTATTCGCGCTTGCTGCCTGCGGCGGCAACGGCGGCGAAGATAGCACCAAGGCTACCGACGCTACCGGCGAAAGCCAGAGCGCCGAAGGCAGCACCGAGCCTGCTGCTCCTGAAACTCCTTATCTGGAGTTCAAGGGCGAGGACGGCAAATATGCGCGCCTTGACGATGAAGAGGTTTACAACACCGTTCTCGGCGGCTACGGCGAGTACATGGACAAGGCTCTTGCCGCGGAAACTGTTGACGAGAGATTCGTCCTGTTTGCGAAGGCTGAGGCTTATCTGCTTGACTCCGCTGTCATGATTCCGACCACCACCCAGGGCGGCCGCTATCAGATCACGCATGCTGCTCCTCACACTGTGCCTTATGTGCAGTGGGGCAACGATGACGACAGATTCTTCGGTCTCGTCATCTCCAACGATCTGATCACCACCGAAGAGCACGACGCTATGATCGAGCAGTGGCAGAACGCGCTCGCGGGCAACGGCACCTATGATCCCGCCGCTTACCTGACCGAGCAGGGCCACGAGCTGAACAAGGTCTACAACACGACCTTCCAGACGGCTCCCGCCACCATCGACTGGCTGAACACCTCCATGCAGTCCGATACCGAGATCACGGTCAACACCGTTGACGGTCTTGTCGAGTACGACAACCTCAACAAGCTGAATCCCGCGATCGCTTCCTCTTGGGATGTTTCCGAGGACGGCACGGTCTACACCTTCCACCTTCGTGACGATGTGAACTGGACCACCGCTGACGGCTCCGTCTATGCGCCTGTTGTCGCTGAAGACTTCGTTGCCGGTCTGCGTCACATGCTGGACGCGCAGGAAGGCCTTGAGTTCCTTGTTGACGGCGTGATCGTCGGCGCTACCGATTATTACATGAACGGCGGCTCCTGGGACGACGTTGGTTACAAGGCTGTTGATGAGCACACCCTTGAGGTCACTCTGGAGACCAAGGTCCCCTACTTCATGACCATGCTCACCTACTCCTGCTTCATGCCCATGTGCAAGAGCTTCTATGAGTCCCACGGCGGCGTCTTCGGCGTCGATGAGTATGCGGCTGCTACCGAGGATACCAACACCTATACCTTTGGTAACCCCAACGATGTGTCCTCTCAGGTTTACTGCGGTCCCTACATTCTGACCAAGCTGCAGGCTTCCTCTGAGATCACCTGCGAGAAGAACCCCAACTACTACAATCCCGACAAGGTCGTCATCGACACCATCAAGTGGGTCTATGACAACGGCGAGAACCCCACGCAGTATTATAACGACGTGGTCTCCGGCCTGTATGTCGCTGCCGCTCTCGGCGAGGCCAACGGTCTGCTGAAGGCTGCGAAGGATGACGGCAACTTCGAGAAGTATGCTTATGTGACCGACACGACCTCCACCTCTTACTTCGGCGGTCTGAACGTCAACCGCGGCACCTATGCTCTCGGTTCCGGCACCTGCGAATCCCCCAAGGCCAACGATGAGACCGCGAAGGTCTCCACCGCTGTTGCTCTGTCCAACAAGGACTTCCGCAAGGCGCTGCAGTTCGCTTTCGATAAGGGTACCCAGAACGCTGTTTCTGCCGGTGACGATCTGAAGCTTGCGAACCTCAGAAATATGTACACCCATCCCGAGTTCGTCTTCCTTGAGGCTGACTTCACGGATGAGGATGGCCATACCTTTGCTGCCAACACCGCTTACGGTGAGATCGTTCAGTACTATCTTGACCAGATGGGCGCTGAAGTGAAAGTTGCCGACGGTATCGACGGTTGGTTCAACCCCGAAAGCGCGAAGGCGCACTTCGAAAAGGCTAAGGAAGCTCTCGGCGACGCCGTGACCTATCCGATCCAGATCGACGTTGTGTACTATTCCGCGAACGACACCCAGGTCGCTCAGGCTCAGGCTTATAAGAAGAGCGTTGAAGGCACCCTTGGCGCCGAGAACGTCGTCGTGAACCTCGTTGAGGCTACCACGCCCGAAGATTACTATGCCTGCGGTTATCGTGCTGCTGACGGTGAAGCTGCGAACTACGATATGTTCTACGGTTCCGGTTGGGGCCCCGATTACGGCGATCCCTACACCTATCTGCAGACCTTCCTTGGTGAAGGCGGCTACATGACCAAGGTCATCGGTATCAAGTCCTGACGAACCTTTGTCGTTGATCGTGCCTTTCCGGCATGATTAAAATCCACTGAACACGCACATGGGAGGGCAGCCTCTGTCCTCCCATGTGTTTTACATACCTTTCGGCGGAATCCGAAAGACAAAACACAAGCCGGGTTTTCGTTTTTTGCGTTTTGTCTTTTGCATTTTGCAAAGCGAGCACCACACGAGGAAAGGAGGATATAGTTAAAGGCAGCTTTAATTATAACCGGTTTATGAAAAAGTACATGTTAAAGCGTATACTCTTTTCCATCTTTTCGTTGTTGGTCGTCGTGCTTGTGGTCATGTTGTTGGTGTATAACCTCACGGACCGCTCCGCGATCTTCCAGGACGACGGTACCTGGAACAAAAAGAACAACAACGACCGCGCGATGTATGAGTATACGATGTACCAGAAGTACGGGTACCTCAACTTTACGACCTACGGTTCTTACCTGCAGCAGAAGTATATGGCGACTGACGGCGAGAACTATTCCAACAATCCGCAGTATAAGGCGGACGTCAACGTGCTGAAGGACGCGCATTCCGACGCGAAGGACGCCGAAGTTGCTTCTAAGGAAGCGCTGGACCAGCTCTACGCGCTGGATAACGCCTCTGTGCAGGAATTCATCGCGCAGGCAGGCTCCGGCGACGAGGTCGTCTTCCTGCAGGCCGCCACAAAGCAGAACGGCAGCGTGAAGAAGGGCGGCAACCCGCAGCTTCTGATCGTACACGAACGCAGTGTGTTCCTGCGTCTGTGGGACTACCTGCGCGGGCTGTTCTCAATCGAGACGACCCATGACGTGGCGGATCCCGCGCTGGATGAGATCGATCCCGCGACCGGCAAGGATTCCCGCTACGTGCGCTTTGAAAAGGATCCTTATTCCGGTATGTTCGCGATTGTCGGCTCCGGTACCACGCATAAGTATCTGCTGTATTTCGACGGGCGCTTTCCGTGGATCCATCAGAACTGGCTGCATCTCAACCTCGGTACCTCCTACACGACCTACCGCGGCTCTGAAATCACGGACGTCATGAACGTCTCCACCGGCGAGCAGGTCAAGGTGGATACTTATTATCCCAAGGATCTGCAGGATGAGAACGGCAACTGGATCAGCTTCAAGGAGGCGGATCCTGCCAAGCTGGTCAACACGGCGATCGATTTCCATACCCTGCGGTATAACCCCGGCGCCATCGGCGCGCAGGAGCTGGAGCAATATCCGGACCGCTACACCGTGCCGTCGCTGCATCTCGGCGGTCTGTCCAAGATCGAGAACTCGTTTGTAATGGGCATTATCGCCACGCTTCTTGCCTACTTCCTCGGTCTGCCGCTCGGCATTCTGATGGCGCTGCGCAAGGACAGACTGGGCGACAAGCTCGGCAACGCCTACATCATCTTCATCATGGCGGTGCCCAGCCTTGCCTACATCTATATGCTCGCGGCCTTCGGCACCAAGACCTTCGACCTGCCGTATAAATTCGCTATGGCGAATCCCAAGATACTCGGCTACATCCTGCCCACGATCTCGCTGGCGCTGCCGCAGATCGGCAACCTCATGAAGTGGATGCGCCGCTTCATGATCGACCAGATGAACTCCGACTACGTGAAGTTCGCGCGCAGCCAGGGCCTTTCGGAGCGTGAGATCTTCTCGACCCACGTTTCCAGAAACGCGCTGATCCCGCTGGTCCACGGCATCCCGGCGTCGATCCTCGGCTGTCTCACCGGCGCGATCATCACCGAGCGTGTGTACGCGGTCGAGGGCGTCGGTAACCTGCTGACCACCGCGATCTCGAAGCACGACAACGCGGTCATCATCGCCTGCACCGTGTTCTATACCACGCTGTCGATCGTTTCTCTGATCCTGGGCGACCTGCTGCTCGCGAAGTACGATCCCAGAATCTCCCTGAATGCTGATAAAGGAGGCGGACGCTGATGAATAACAATGTGAATACCGCAGAGCTTGATCCGCGCTTCCGCTTTATCGATCACGACGACATCGAAAGCGAACGCATCGTTGCGCCCCGCTATTCTTACTGGAAGTCCGTGTTCCGCGTGTTTTTCCGGAAGAAGGTCAACATCTTCATGATCGTCCTGTTTGTGCTGATCCTGATCGCTTCGTTCATCTTCCCGCTCTTCATGCCCTACGTGGCGGAAGAGAACATCATGGATTCCAAGACCCTGAACAAGAGCCCCTCTCAGGCCATCGACTATATGCTCGAAAAGGCCGAGGCGGAGGCTGCCGCGAACGGCACGAAGCTGACCGCCATGCAGAAGGCGCAGATCACCTTCAAGTATGCGCTCGGCACCGGCGCGCAGGGCAACTCCATCATGTATAACCTGTTCTCCGCCTCCAGGATCTCGATCCTGCTCGCGGTCATCTGCGCCGCCATCAACATGACGGTGGGCGTCATCATCGGCGCCATATGGGGCTACTCCAAGAAATTCGACGCCGTGATGCTCGTGATCTACAACATCCTTGCGAACGTCCCGTACATCCTGATGATTTCCGTCCTGGTGTACGTCATCGGTTCGGGCTTCTGGAGCTTCGTGTTCGCCCTCACTGTAACCGGCTGGCTGTGGATCGCCTACTTCCTCAGAACGCAGGTCATGATCATCCGCGACCGCGAGTATTCGCTGGCGTCCCGCTGCCTCGGCACGCCGATCCCGCGCGTGATCAGCAAGAACATCCTGCCCTTCATGACCTCCGTCATCGTGACGCTGCTCGCCACCGAGCTGCCGTCCTATATCTCGATGGAAGTGTTCCTGTCCTACATCGGCATCGGCCTTTCGGCTTCCGTGCCGTCCCTCGGCCGTATGATCAACTCGGGCCAGTCCGGCTTCCTGACCATGCCCTGGATGTTCTGGCCGCCCGTGATCATTGCTTCCGCCATCACCATCATTCTTTATGTGTTGGGGCAGAATCTGGCGGACGCGTCCGATCCCAGAACACATATGTAAGGAGGAAGAAACAATGGAAAACAACCAGGATAAAAAAGTTCTTCTCTCCCTGAAAGACGTTGAAGTCAAGTTCAACGTGCGCGGACGCATCCTGACCGCGATCCGCCGCGTCTCGCTTGATATTTATGAAAACGAAAACCTTGCCATCGTCGGAGAGTCCGGTTCCGGTAAATCCGTGCTCACGAAGACCTTCGCCGGCATGCTGGATTCCAACGGCTTTATCTCCAACGGGTCCATCATTTTCTCCGACGACGAGATCTCCGAGACCAACGTCAAGCTCGACGCCTCCAGGATCCGCAGCCTCGAAAAGCTGCAGGATTTCCTGAACCGCAGCTCTGTGTATGAGCGCGGCGCGAAGGAATACGTCGCCATCAAGCAGCGCGAGCAGGAGATCAAGGCGATGCAGACGCTCACGCCCGAGGAGGAGGAGACCTTCTCCCGCGAGCTGAAGGCGCTTTCCGACAGCATCGTCGATAAAAACAACTATATCCAGACGCTCGATAAGCACAACGCCGCCGATCAGGAGGAAGCCCGCAAGGTGACAGCCGAGATCAAAGAGCTGACTGAGAAAAAGGAAGCGAAGGAAAAAGCGCGCCAGACCCTGATCCGTGAGCGCAAGGTCGCCTATAAGGCGGACGCCGAAAAGGCGGCGCAGTTCCGCAACGAGCTTACCGAGCTCAAGGCGGCGCGCGAGGAAAAGATCAAGGTCCCGCAGACCTCCGGCGGTAATCCCTACGGCCTGTCGGACGAGATCATCGAGCGCAACAAGGTGATCTCCTACGAGATCGAGCTGTCCATCGGCAGGTATCCCTATCGCAAGCGCGTCACCTTCTTGCGCAAGCTCAAGTCCGCGATCCGTCTCGCGATGATGACGGGCGAGAACCTGTTTGATCCCGAGGTGCGCAACCGCATCTTCGACCCCATCGTCTTCCGTGTGGAATATCGCTACGTGGACCGTGAAAACGACGTGATCCACGGCTACGCGATCATCGACTGCGCGAAGGTCAAGTATTCCAACGACTGGCAGCAGATCCGCGGCAAACGGATCGCCACCGTGTTCCAGGACCCCATGACCTCCCTGAACCCGGTCATCACGATCGGCAAGCAGATCATGACGGTCATTCTGAAGCATCAGAAGTGCTCGCAGGCGGAAGCGCGCGAGCGTACGCTCGATATCATGGCGAAGGTCGGTATCCCCGAGCCCGAATCGCGGTTCGACGATTATCCCTTCGAGTATTCCGGCGGCATGCGCCAGCGCATCGTCATTGCGATCGCGCTGTCCTGCCAGCCGAAGATCCTGATCTGCGACGAGCCCACCACGGCGCTCGACGTGACGATCCAGGCGCAGATCCTGCGTCTGATCAAGGATCTGCAGCGGGAGCTCGGCTTCACCACCGTGTATATCACGCACGACCTCGGCGTCGTTGCGAACGTCGCGGAGCGCGTCGCGGTGCTCTACGGCGGGCAGATCGTGGAGATCGGCACCGTGGAGGATATCTTCTACGAGCCGAAGCACCCCTATACCTGGGCGCTGCTTTCCTCCCTGCCGCAGCTGACCGAAAAGGGGCAGGAGCTGTTCTCCATCGCGGGCACGCCGCCGTCGCTGTATAACAAGATCAAGGGCGACGCCTTCGCGCCGCGCAACAAGTACGCTATGGCGATCGACCTGGAAGAGGAACCGCCGATGTTTAAGGTCAGCGACACCCATTACGCGAAGACCTGGCTGCTGGATCCGCGGGCGCCGAAGACGGATATGCCCGAGAATATCCGGAATCTGCATGAGAAGATGGCCAAGTCCTTCTACAATATAGGCGTGTAAGGAGGTGCCGATATGGAAAACAAAGAAGTATTGCTTTCGATCCGCAATCTGGACGTCGTGTTCGGACGCGGTAAAAAAGCCTTCAAAGCGGTCGACAACGTCAGCTTCGATATCTACAAAGGCGAAACGCTGTCCCTCGTCGGCGAATCCGGCTCCGGGAAAACCACCATCGGCAGAGCCATCGTGCGCATCAATCCCTGCTCCAACGGCGAGATCTGGTACGACGGCAAAAAGATCTCCGGCAAGCTCTCGCGCAAGGACGACCGCGAGGTGATCCGCAAGATCCAGATGATCTTCCAGGATCCCGCCGCGTCGCTGAACGAGCGCGCCACGATCGAATACATCATCTCCGAAGGTCTTTATAACTTCCATCTGTATAAGGACGAGAAGGACAGAATGGCCAAGGTCGAAAACGTCATCAAGGAGGTCGGTCTGCTGCCCGAGCATCTGACCCGCTATCCGCACGAGTTCTCCGGCGGCCAGCGGCAGCGCGTCGGCATCGCGCGCTCCATCGTGATGGAGCCCGAGTTCATCGTTGCCGACGAGCCCATCTCCGCGCTGGACGTTTCCATCCGCGCGCAGGTGCTCAACCTTCTCAAAAAGTTCCAGCGCGAAAGAGGTCTCACGTATCTCTTCATCGCGCACGACCTTTCGATCGTCCGGTTTATTTCCGACCGCATCGTGGTGATTTACAAGGGCCGCATCATGGAGATCGCGGAGAGCGAGGAGCTGTTCCAGTATCCGCTGCATCCCTATACCCGGTCCCTGATGTCCGCGATCCCAGTGCCGGATCCCAAGATCGAAAAGGACAAGAAGCTGTTCGTCTACGATCCCGATTCCCACGGTTATACCGAGGACCGTCAGCCCACACTGGTCGATATCGGCAACGGGCACATGGTGTTCGGCGCGCCGGATGAGATTGAGGCGTACAAAGAAAAAAGATTCGGACATGAAGAATAAAGAACAGATCGTCGTTACGGTAAAGCATAAAAAGCTCCGGACGGTCGCCTTTGTTCTTGCGCTCATCATTGCCGTCTGTTCCTTTACAGGCGGCATTTATGCGTATATCCATAAGGATCCGGGCTGGTACGATATCAAGCCCGGCAAGAACGAGGAGGTTCCGTTTTACGCGAGCGACGTCGCGCTGACCTGTTATTTCACCGGGAAAAGCGACGAGATCCGCGAGGCGAACAACGCGGTCACACAGATCTACCGCGACGCGCTGCTGCGCGCCGCAAAGCTCTCGGATGCGCATACGACGTACCTTGGCCTTGCGAACCTCGCGACCGTCAATGAGACGCCGGGGGAGTGGGTCGAGCTGCCGAAGGAGCTGTTTGACGCCGTGTCCTTTGCCTATGCGCTGACGCAGCGAAACGAGGGCTATTCCGTTTTGTCCGGCGGGCTGTATGAGGAATGGCAGGCGCTGCGGTATCTGAACGATCCCGTCCCGAGCGACCCGCTGAACGACCTGCGGGAGAGCGGCAACCTGCACGCGCTGGCACGGCTGGTGAATGATCCCGACGCGCTTTCGCTGGAGCTGAACGCCAAAACAAACGAGGTCCGGCTCACGAAGTCGGCGGCGTATACGGCGCTGGAGGAAAAAATGGAGCTCTCCGGCGCGGCGCTCGATCTGGGGCTGCTGCGGGAAGCCTTCCTCGTGGCGTACGCGGCGGACGCGATGTATGCCGCCGGGTACGATACCGGTGTGTTCACCACGACCTGCGGCCTGACCTATACCATGTCCGGCAACAGCGCGGGCAGCATCGACCTGTTCACGCTGGCGAACGGGGAGATCCGGCAGGCGGGGGGAGCGCCCTTTACCGGCAACGGCGCCGCGGTGGCGATTTGCCGCGCGTTCGCGCTGCCGGAGGAGTTGGGCTACTACACCGTTGAAACGGCGGATAAAACGGTTTTTCGTTCGCCGTTCTATTCCGCGCTGACCGGCGAGCCGGCGGACGTGTTGCTGACGGCGTGCGCGGTGCGCAGCGACTGCACCGGCGACGCGATCATGGAAACGGTCTATGACGCGCTGATCCTGTTTTTCGGCGGCGAGCCCGGCGCATCGTCGAAAAGCGCCTGTTATGCCGTTGCCGCCGACGCGCCCGAAGCCCTGCGCGCTTATCAATAAACGCAACATGCCCGGCGGATCTTCGTCGGGCTTTTTTTGCCTTGCGCGGCGCAGGCCGTTTTCTCCCCGCGCTATTGACTTTTTGAGACGGGATTGGTAAAATAAAAACAGAATTTTTTATGGAGGGACGCGCATGAAAAAGAACGCGCCGGCGCAGCAAAAGCCCCGGCATCCGAATGCGATTACCGTGATCGAGGCGCTGGGCTACAGCTTCGGCGATCTCGGCAATCTGCTGAACCTGTCGTTTATTTCGACCTATCTGAAGGTGTTCTATACGGACTGCCTCCTGCCAAACCACGGGGTGGACGCCATTACCATCAGCCGGGATCTGACGATCCTGTTCCTGGTCGTGCGCCTTTGGGACGCGATCAACGACCCGCTCTGGGGCCTGATGGTGGACCGCCGCCGTCCTTCGCTCGAATACGGCAAATTCCGTCCCTATACCCGCAGCGTCGCCTTCCCGCTGGCGCTCAGCGTGGTGCTCTGCTTCCTGAACATCCAGACGCTGAACCTGCCCTACTGGGTGCTGTTGGCGTTTGCCTACGTCACGTACATCTTCTACGGCATGATGTACACCGGCATGAACATCCCCTACGGTTCGCTTGCCACCGCGATCACGGACGATCCCAACGGCAGAACGCTGCTCTCCACCACCCGCTCCATCGGCGGCGGCATCGGCGGCGCCGCCGTCACGCTGGTCGCGCAGAAATTCATCTACGACAACAAGACCGAGCTGAACCCCAAAAAGACCCTTATCGCCGCGATCATTCTTGCGGTCGTGGCGCTGGGCGCGTATCTGACCTGCTTCTATACCACGAAGGAGCGCGTCAAGTATTCGCAGAAGAAGGAAAAGCTGGATCTGAAGCTGACCTACGGGTCTTTGTTCAAATCCCGTCCTTTCGTCACCGTGGCGCTTGCCGGCATGATGATCTCCGGTCTGCTGCAGTTCCAGTCCTTCAACCAGTATCTGACCAAGAATTACTTTGCGAATTCCGACCTGTCTATCCTGATCACCATTTCCACCTACCTGCCCATGGTGATCCTGATCCTGTTCATGCCCAAGATCGCGGCAAGGTTCGGCAAAAAGGAGATCACCACCGTCGGACTTGCGCTCGCAACGGTCTCCTCGCTGGTTCTCTCCCTGATCGGGCCGAGCGAAACGCAGCCCACAAACACGGTCCCGTTCATCCTCTGCAATTTCGGCATCGGCACCGGCTACTCCTTCCTGTCCATCCTGACCTGGGCGATCGTGGGCGACGTGATCGACTATCAGGAGATGAAGACCGGCGTCAAGAACGAATCCGCTATCTACGCGGTCTATACCTTCGCGCGGAAAATGGGCCAGACCATCGCAGATTCCGGCGGACTGACACTTCTGTATAATTACGCAGGCTACGATCCCGAAAAGAAGCTCGACGGCTTTATCCCGGTCGTCGGCCCCAAGATCTATAAAATGGTCTCGCGCGGGATGCTGATCGCCTACGGCATCACGTTCATCATGTTCCTGTTCTACCCGCTGAATAAGAAAAAGCTCGAAGAGATGCACAAACAGCTTGACGTGGCGCGCGCCGAGCGTCTGGCACGGATTGAAAAAGAGCAAGAAAATTCCTTTACAGAGACAATCAAGGCTGAAGCGGGAAATCCGTAAGCGTAAAGTGAAATAGCTTTACAATCAAAGGCCGTCCGGTATGCTTCCGGGCGGTTCTTTTGCGTTTATTCGATGCAGAGGAGGGGCGGCCTTCCCGTGTCAATTGCCGTTTCGCGTAAGACGGAAATACCGCTATATAATAATGTAATAGAAGATCAGGGTTGTTTTTTGAACTTATTAATAATTATGAAATACAAACGGTCGGTATTCTCAGCATAAAAAAACGTTGCGCCGTAACACTTTCACGGTCCTTACGCGGATTGTTTGTATCGATTGTACAAAAATTATTCGTATAATATGTTGAAACTGTAAAATATGATAAAACAATTAATGATATTAAAATATATAATAACAATTTTTATGAATCAGCATAAAAAACCGAAAGAAAATGCTTAAATAAACCTTGAAAAATTCATTTTTTTCCTTTAATATGGTATTTACAAAATTATGAAAAGGAGTGAATTTCGTGAGAAATCATACCAAGAAGTTCCTGTCCGTGCTTCTTTCTTTGGCGATGCTGTTCACGGTGGCGATCCCCGCCATCAGCGCAGCCGGCGCGAAGAACGGTACGTCGCTTGCGCTCATCCCCTACGATGCGTCCAAGCTCGGCGTGAAGAAGCTCGGCGAGGTTTCCGAGGCGGTCAAGGAAGCCGCGAAGCACGATCCCGATGAGATCGTCCGCGTTTCCATCGTGCTGTCCGGAAAATCCACGCTGGACGCGGGCTTCGCGACCAAGAACGTTGCGAAGAACGCAAGCGCGGTTGCCTACAGAAACAGCCTGAAGGCTGAGCAGGCAAACGTGACGGCGAAGGTTGAAAGCGCGATCGGCGCAGCGCTGGACGTCAAGCATAACCTGACGCTGGCGATGAACGTGATCTCCGCGAACGTGCGTTACGGCGATATCGAAAAGATCGAAGCCGTTGCGGGCGTCGAGAAGGTCGAGATCGAAAACCGCTACGAGCCTCTTGCCGTCAACGACACCGCGGATCCCGACATGGCCAACGCCGTCGTCACCAACGGCTCCGAAGCCGTGTGGGCGGAAGGTTACTACGGCGCGGGCTCCCGTATCGCGATCGTGGATACCGGTCTGATGGATACCCACCAGTCCGTTGATCCCGAGGCGTTTGACTACGCCATCGCGGAGGACGCCGCGAACGCGGGCATCTCTGTGGAAGACTATAACCTCCTGGACGCCGACGAGATCGCCGACGTGCTGGATCAGCTGAACGCTGACGTCTCCGCTGAGGAGCTGTATCTCAACAGCAAGATCCCCTTCCATTACAACTACGTCGACGGCGGCACCAGAACCGACCACGTCGGCCCCGGGGATTCCGACCAGCAGGGCGAGCACGGCTCCCACGTCGCCGGTATCGCTGCCGCGAACCGTTACGTCAAGAAGGACGGCGAGTTCGTCGACGCGAAGGAAGAAGTGAAGGCCGTCGGTAACGCGCCCGACGCGCAGCTTCTCGTCATGAAGGTCTTCGGCATCGGCGGCGGCGCCTACGATTCCGACTACATGGCCGCGATCGAGGACTCCATCGTCCTCGGCGCTGACTCCGTCAACCTGTCCCTCGGCTCCGGCAACCCCGGCTCCGCTTTTGCGAACGGCTATCAGGCCGTGATGGATAAGCTGCAGGCCAGCGATACCGTGTACTGCGGCTCCGCCGGTAACTCCTATGCCTGGGACTACGCCCTCGAGAATGACTACGGCATCTATGCCGACTCCATCTCCCTGGCGACCTCCGGTTCTCCCTCCACCTATTTCAATTCCCTGTCTGTTGCGGCGTCTCAGAACACCGCGGTCGTCGCTTACCCCGCGACCTTCCAGGGCGACATTAAGGTCATTCCGAACGACGGTTCCGTCACCCCCGCGTCCTTCAACAGCGTTGCGGGCGACTATGAATACGTTTACGTCGACGCGATCGGCGAAGAAGCCGATTTCGCTTCCGTCAACGAAGTCGTTTCTCTTGAAGGTAAGGTCGTGCTCTGCAACCGCGGCGGCATCTCCTTCTACGTCAAGGGCAACAATGCGGACGCCTACGGCCCCGTTGCGATCATCATCGCGAACAACGCCCCCGGCTCCATCAACATGAACACCACGGATTACGTCGGTAACGCGCCCATCGCCTCCATCGAGCTTGAGCCCGCCCTTGCCATCAAGGCCGCGTCCGAAGCCGGTGAGACCGAAGACGGCATTGCCTACTACACCGGTTCCGTTTCGATCGCCGATGAGCTGGAAGCTGTTCCCACCGGTGCCGGCACCGATCCGACGGATTTCTCCTCCTGGGGCACCACGGGCGCTCTTACCCTGAAGCCCGAAATTACCGCCCCCGGCGGCAACATCTATTCCATCCACGGCTACGCGACTGAGGACGGCGTCACCTACACCGGCGGCGAAGCTTCCTACGAGCTGATGTCCGGTACCTCCATGGCCTCCCCGCAGATGGCAGGTCTTGTGGCGGCGCTTGCGCAGTACGTCCGCGAGAACAATCTCGTCGAGACCACGGGCCTGACGCAGAGACAGATCATCCACTCCCTGCTCATGTCCACTGCCCAGCCCATGCTCACCGCTGACGGCGCATACTATCCCATCCTGCAGCAGGGCTCCGGTCTTGCGAACGTGAAGAACGCGGTCGACGCCGAGTCCTTCATTCAGATGGGCGAAGACGCCACCATCTCCGCTGCCGACGGCAAGGTCAAGGCTGAGCTTGGCCAGAACGCCGCCCGCGACGGCAAGTATGAATTCTCCTTCATCGTGAACAACATCTCCGAGGAAGACAGAGAGTTCACCGTCTCCACCGACCTGTTCACCCAGGCGCTGGAGGAAGGTTATTATGATTACGTCGTGAGCCACGACACCGAAGCGATCGACGCTGACGTGGCTTACACCTGGGAAGTCCTCAGCACCTACGGCGACGTCGATCTTGACGGCGACACCGACGAGGACGACGCGCAGGCGATCCTTGATATCGTGACCGGCATCTTTGACGCCGACTACGATGAGGTCGCTGCCGACGTGGACGGCGATGGCGATATCACCACCCGCGACGCTTATGAGCTGCTGATCAGACTCGGCGAGGAAGGCGAAGCCCTGATCCCCGCGGGCGAATCCGCGAAGGTCACCGTTTCCATCGAGCTGACCGAGGAGCAGAGAGCTGAGTTCGACGAGACCAGACTGACCGCATGGGTCGAAGGCTTCACCTACGTTTCCGCTGAGGGCGACGTGGAGCACTCCATCCCGATCGTCGGCGTCTACGGCTCCTGGACCGATTCCTCCATGTTCGACGCTGTGACCGCGTTCGACGCTTATAACAACAACCTTTGGAGAGAGTCCTATTCCGGCAATTACGAGACCAACGGCTTCGTGATCAAGAACGGCTCCTCCAGCTACTTCTTCACCGGCAACCCCTACATTGCCGAGCCCGATGCGGATCCCGCCCGGTTCGCGGTTTCCCCCAAGGCCACGCTTTCCAGCGTGAAGCACACCCTGATCCGTAACGCCGGCACCATCGTCGCGTTCGTGTTCGACGCCGACGGCAACGTGATCTATCAGACCAACGCCGAAAACGAAGTGTACGGCATGTACTACTACGTCAACGGCGGCGAGTGGAGAAACAACGGCGTTTCCACCACCGCGATCGGCCAGAAGCTGTCTGACCTCGGCCTGAAGGAAGGCGATTCCTTCTCCGTGAAGTTCTTCGCGGTGCCCGAGTACTACGCGCTTCTTCTTGATCCCACCACCACCTCCGGCGCGATTGCGCCCGATGATATCCTTGCGCTGTATGAAGCCGGCGAGATCGGCGAGGGCTCCGTCCTCTCCATGCAGGCCACCCTTGACGCCAAGGCGCCCAAGATCCTCAACGCCGAGCTTTCCGAGGACGGCAACACCGTCACCGTGACTGCGCAGGATGACCAGTATATCGCAGCCATCGCGCTGATGGATATCAACGGCGACGTCATGTACGTCGGCGAGATCCCGGAGCAGAGCGAACCCGGCGAGGAAGTCACCGTTGAGCTTGACATTACCGGTCAGGACTTCGGCGTTGCTGCCGCTGTGTTCGTGGGCGACTATGCCGCCAACGAAGACGCCGCGCTCATCCGTTTTGCGGACGGTCCGATCCTTGCAAACATAACGCGTTACTATCTGACCGATACGCTTGAGGCTGACGCTCCCTACATCGTCACCGCCTCCGCCGACGTCGGTACTGCCTACGCGCTGAAGTCCAACGGCCAGAATTACTACACCTCCTCTCAGGAAGTCACCCTTGCCGAGGACGAATTCGGCGTCTACGTGGACGACGCGACGATCGACGATACCATCACCTGGAACACCTCCGACGGCATCGTGTTCACGAACGCTGCGGACGGCGGCGTGCTCGGTTTCCAAAGTTTTGGCGCCCGGTTCGCTTCCTGGGCGAATGCCGGTTACGCGGATTATTTCACCTACGACGGCACCGACCTTGACAACGGCTACGCATCCATGGGCGGCTACATGTATTTCCAGGGCGGTTCCTTCTACTTCGGCGGCACCAATACGCCCGAATACCTGTTCACTCCCCAGACCTTCCAGTATGAGATCGATCCCGACGTTGCCAGTGAAGTCGTTGTGGAGCCCGCGGCCGTCACGCTGATCCTCGACGTGATCCCCACTGTCGAGCTGACCGCGACCGTGAAGCCCATCGTGCTTCCCGACAAGTCCGTGACCTGGACCTCCTCCGATGAGTCCGTCGCCACCGTCGATGAAAACGGTCTTGTGACCGCCGTCTCCGAAGGCAGCGTGGTCATCACCGCCGCCTCCAACCAGTCTCCCGACGTCGTCGGCACCTGCAAGGTGAATGTCGTTTCCGGCACGCCCATTGACTATACCGTCTACGCGCAGGTTACCTACGGCAAGGACGATATGCGCTTTGAGGCGATCGACCTGAACGACATGAGCACCGAGCAGATCGCCGAGGCCGGTTCCACCTTCATCTCCGGCGGCCTGTCCGGCCAGTATATCTGGGGCACGGATACCGACATCGACGTGATCCGTTACGACATCGATAACGATTTCGCGGTTCAGGATATGTTCTCCCTGAATCCCACCTATCTGCCGCTTGACTCCGCGTCCTTCCCGAGCTTCTCCATCACGATCCCCGCTGAGGAAGAAGGCGGCGAAGATACCGTTGTCACGCACGATTATTACTATGCTTCCGTGACCAAGAACGGCTGGCTGACGATGTGGACCGGTGAAAACGGCAGCAACGCGAGCTACTTTGACCTTGGGGCAGACGACCTGCATCTTGTTGCGCTTGCTTTCTGCGGCGCTTACTACGACGAAGAAACCAACGAGCAGGATCTGTACTACTACGCGCTCGACGAGGACGGCGTGCTCTATCTCCTGTACATCTATACTGATGGCGAGGATCTCTCCATCGGCGCGCAGCCGCTCGGCACGATCGACATCCTCACGATGGGCGAAGATATGACCGCGTTCTCCATGGCGTACGCCGGTTACGGAATGGACAACGAGTCCATCCTGATCGCCGACAACAACATGCAGGCGATCTACTACGTGGAGATCGATCTCTCCACCGGCGCGCTTACCCCCAGCTACGTCGGTAAGCTTGACGACGCTTCCAGCCTTGCCGGTCTGTTCAATCTCGACTTCGACACCGTTGCCGAGCTTTCCGCCGAGCAGGTTGCCGGTTACAGAGGCATTCTTCAGGGTGCGAAGACCTTCACCGCGCAGACGGCTGACCTCTCCGCTGAGGCTGCCACCGAGACGGCTGAAATCGAGACCCTCGGCGCCGCCGGTCAGTTCTCCCTCAAGAAGGCTGACAAGAACGGCGAAGTCGTGACGCCCGATCAGAAGTACACCTACACGCTGGATCTCACCGAAGACGTGGACGCCAACAACGCCCTCATCAAGGTGACCTACGACACCGAGACCGCCACCTACGTGACCTACAAGTCCGACCTCGACTTCCACTCCATCAGCGTGGATGAGGAGAACGGCGTGATCCTGTTTGCCTTCGCGAGCTACGACGCCATTCCCGCCGGTGAGACCCTTGCCACCGTCTTCTTTGCTTCCGATGAAGAAGACGCGAAGGTCTACGTCCATGACGAAGAGCTGAACGAGGAGCTTGGCATTGTCGATCATGAGTTCGGCGAGCCCGAGTGGGAGTGGGAAGGCAGCGACGAGGACGGCTACACCGCCGCCACCGCGATCTTCCCGGCGCTTGACGAGTTCGGTCTGACCGAAGAAGTCGAGGCCGAGATCACCGTCCTGACTCAGGAAGCGACCTGCACCGAAGACGGCGAAGTCGTCTACGTTGCGACCGTGACCTTCAAGGGCGTCGAGTACACCGCCGAGAAGCACGTGGTCCTGCCCGCGCTCGGTCACGACTATCAGGGCAACGTCTGCACCCGCTGCGGCGAGATGGAAGACTGCCCGTACTGCGGTGAGAAGCATGACCTCCACACCATCGCCGGTTGGTGGACCTCGCTCCTGCACCACATCCTTTACATCCTGAACCGCATCTTCCTGTGGTGGTCCCCCATCGCGAAATAAGATCTGATCAGGATCCCTGCAAATAAGCAGAGTGCCCCTCACGGGAAACCGTGGGGGGCTTTTTTGCGCCTCAGGATTCCCGGACAGAAAGCTGATTTGTGTCGAGAATCAGGTCAAAAGCGTTCGATTGTTTAAAATAGACAAAAAACGGAACAGAAGACTCTCTCATGTGTGAAAATAGTCAATATGCAAATAATTATTAAATCGCGTAATATACAGGTTTCTGAATATGAATTGTTCTTTAATTGAAAAAAACTTGAAATTTCGTGCAAAATGTGTAAAATAAAGTGTATATTCTTTCGCAAAATAACCAAACAAAGGAGAGAAGATTATGAAGTCAAACACGAAAAAGCTCCTCTCGGTCCTTCTTTCCGTGCTGATGCTCTTCACCGTCGTGATCCCGGCGGTGTCGGCAGCGGCTGCGGACGACGGAGCGGTCGAGCTTGCGACCACCCCGATCGATCCTTCCACTTTGCAGATCCCGAAGCTCGGCGAAGTGGAAGCGGAGGAATCGATCCCGGACGAAAAACTGCCCTACGGGCTGAACGACACCGTGCGTGTGTCGATCTTCCTGACGGAGCCCTCCGCGCGTGACGCAGGCTACGCCATGCAGGGCGTGGGCGTCAACGCCGCGGCCACCTCCTATCAGGAGACCCTGCGCCGCAATCAGGCCTCCATCCAGGCGAAGATCGAAGCGACCACCGGCCGCGCCATCGACGTCAAGTGGAACCTGACCCTGCTCACCAACGCCATCTCGGCGAACATCCGCTACGGCGACATCCCCGCCATCGAAGCCCTTGACGGCGTGAAGAGCGTGGAGATCGAGCGCCGTTACGAAGCGCCCGTCGCTTCTCCCGAGGCGGATTCCCCCCAGATGACGAACGCCCGCGATATGGTGCGCTCGAATTTCGGCAACGCCACCAACTATAACGGCGCCGGGCAGAGACTGGCGATCATCGACACCGGTCTTGATATCGACCATCAGTCCGTGGACGCCGACGCGTTCGATTACGCGATCGCCGAGGACCGCGCCAACGGCAAAACCGTCGATCTGCTCACCTCCTCGCAGGTCACGACCATCAAGTCGGGCACGTTCAACGGCAAAGACGGTATTTATAAGTCCACCAAGCTGCCGTTCATTTATAACTACGTGGACGGCAACACCAACGTTACGCACGAGCAGGATACGGGCAGCGAGCACGGCTCGCACGTCGCCGGTATCGCCGCTGCGAACCGCTACATCAAGAGCGGCTCCTCCTACGTCGACGCTGCCGAAAGCGTCGGCGTCGTGGGTGAAGCGCCCGACGCGCAGATCCTCGTCATGAAGGTCTTCGGCGTGGGCGGCGGCGCCTATGATTCGGACTATATGGCTGCGGTCGAAGACGCAGTCCGCCTCGGCGCCACCTCGGCGAACCTGTCTCTCGGTTCGTCCCTTCCCGGTATTGCCACCGAAACCACCTCTACCTATATGACCATCCTCAACAACCTTGAGGATTCCGAGCTCGTTCTGGCCGTCTCCATGGGCAACAACACCTCCTGGGACTCCCAGAAGCAGCTCTATGCGGACGACGTGAACCTCATGACCGGCGGTTCGCCCGGTTCCTTCAATAACTCCTTCACCGTCGCCTCCATCGACGACTCCGGCGCCGCCGCGCCTTTGGTGCATTTCGGCGACGTGGACGTCAAGTACGACATGGCGGGCTCCTCCGGCTCCGAGCTGACCAGCATCGCTGGCACGTATCAGTTCGTCTATGTGGACGGCCCCGGCTACACCGCCTCCGGAGAAACGTATGCCTCCGCCAATGACCAGTTCAACACGATCAAGAGCGTGGTCAACGGCAAGATCGCGCTGTGCAACCGCGGCACCTCCAACTTCTCCTTGAAGGCGGATTCCGCGTTCAAGGCGGGCGCGGTCGGCGTGCTGATCGTCAACAACACCGCCGGGAGCCTGAGCAGCATGTCGGTTGAAGGCTATTCCTACACCGGCCCCGTGGCGGGCGTCAAGCAGAGCGTGGGCGATATGATCCGCGCGAATTACGCGGCGACCACCACCGGCGGCGTTACCTATTATACTGGCTCCATCAAGATCGACTCCGCCTCCGAAGCCAGCCCGCTTGCGTATTACGAGATGAGCGACTTCTCCTCCTGGGGCGTGCCCGGCTCTCTGACCCTCAAGCCCGAGATCACGGCGCCCGGCGGATCCGTCAGATCCATCAACGGCTATCATAAAAATGAAAGCGGTTCCGGTTACTCCGGCGGTCACACCGAGTATGAGCTGATGTCCGGTACCTCCATGGCTGCGCCGCAGATCACGGGTCTTTCCGCTGCCCTCGGCCAGTACTTCAAGGATGAGGACATCGCTTCTAAGACGGGTCTTTCCCGCCGCCACTTCGTCACGAGCACCCTGATGTCCACCGCCACCCCGGTGATGGAGGAAGACTCCGGCTACTACTATTCGCTCTTAAAGCAGGGCGCGGGTCTTGCGAACCTGCAGGCCGCCGTGGACGCGAAGGCCTATATTAAAATGGACGATACCGCGTCCATGACTGCGGACGACTATAAGGTCAAGGCGGAGCTCGGCGACGATCCCGCCCGCAGCGGTGAATACACCTATACCTTCGAGATCCACAACTTCTCCGATGAGGATATCGAATACACGCTGAATACCGACGTCTTCACGCAGGCCCTCTCCGCCGACAAGACCCTCATGGAGCATACCACCGCGGCGCTTGCCGCCGACGTGACCTACGTGTGGGATAACGCCGCGCCCATCGAATTCTCCGCGGACGTGGACAAGGACGGCGACACGGACGAAGCCGACGCCGACGCGATCCTCAAATACGTTTCCGGCGAGGCGGACGGCTCCGCCTATGACCTCGAAGCCGCCGAGCTCGACGGCGTGGACGGCATTTCCTCCCGCGACGCTTACGTTCTGCTTTCCAAGCTCGGCACGTCCGAAGCGGGCGAGGAGAATCAGATCGTTCCGGCGCACGGGCAGCGTACCGTCACCGTGACCATCAAGCTCACCGACGCGCAGAAGGCGACCCTGAACGCCGAACGCGAAGGCGGCGCTTACGTCGAAGCGTTCACCTTCATCAAGAGCGAAAACGACGTGACCTACTCCATCCCGGTGCTCGGCTTCTACGGCTCCTGGACGGACGCCTCCATGTTCGATGCCGTGCACTATGAAGAAAGCGTTTACGGCACCAATCAGTCCTCCTACTTCGGCGCGACCAATACCAACGGCTGGCAGATCCGTTATAACGGCTCCTCCAATACCTCGTGGTATCTCGGCAACCCCTACGTGCAGGAAGCCTCCTTCCCGGTCGAAAAGCTCGCCCTCTCCAACGACGCGCTGCTCTATCAGGTCCGTTATAATCTGATCCGCGCCACCGCCGGCGCCGCGCTGGCCGTCGTGGATGAGGACGGCAGAGTGCTCTATTCCGGCGCTCCCGGCACAAATCAGTCTGCCGCGTTCTTCAACACCCAGTCCTCTACCCCCTCGTGGCAGAACACGGGCACGGCCTCGCTGACCCTGAATAAGACCGTCGGCTCTCTCGGCGCGACGGATAACAAGAAGATCACCTTCGGTTACTTCGCGTTCCCCGAGTATTACACCTATCAGGCGAACGGCAACGACCAGACCTTCGCGCTGACCGCCGCCCAGTTCAAAAATATCCTCTCCACCGGCAACTACGGCAAGGGCGCCTATATCGGCTACACCGTGACCGTGGATAACGAAGCGCCCGAAATCGGCGCGCCGATCCTGAACGATGACGGCACCGTCACCCTGCACGTCAGCGACAATCAGTATATCGCGAACCTGCGCGTGATGGACGCCTCCGGCTCCACGACCTATGTCAGCGTCGTGCCCGAGCAGTCCGCCGCCGGGGAAGACGTGACCTATACCTTCACCCCCGAAGCCAATGCCGTGACGATCTTCGTCGGCGACTATGCCGGCAACGAAGCCGCCGTTACCACCTCTCTGGACGGCAGCCCGATCGTGGTTGACAAAACCATCTATCAGCTGACCTCCACGCTGACCGCCGGCAACGACTACCTGATCGTCAGCACCAACGCCGCCGGTACGGGCTATGCGCTGTATTACACGCTCGCTTCCGCCAACACAACGACCGCCACCACCGCCGCGAAGGCCGTGACGATCAAGTCCGCGGACAGCATTTCCTCCGCGCCTTACATCGACGACGTGGATGCCGCCTTCACCGGCATCTGGACGGCAGGTACCGGCTCCACCTCGGGAACCTTTACCTTCGGGAATAACGGCTGGTATATGCGCCGCAGCGGTACCAACAACCTGACCATTACCAAGGATACCTCCCGCCGCGACTGGACGTGGAACGCCGCCAACAACCGGCTGTCCATCAACAGCAGATACCTTCGTTATTATAACAACACCTTCTCCCTGAACACCGCGACCAACAGCGTGTATCTGTATCAGAAGGTCAACGTCCATCAGGAGATCGACCCCACCAAGGTCACGAGCGTGGAAGTCAATCCCACCTCCCTCGACCTCTACAGAGGCGAGACCGCGTCCCTCGGCGCGAAGGTCCTGCCGCTGACGGCGTCCGACCGTACCGTTTCCTGGTCCTCCTCCAATCCCGCTATCGCCTCCGTTGATGAAAACGGCGTTGTGACCGCGATCGCCGCGGGCTCCGCCACCATCACTGCCACCGCGAACGGCGACAACACGAAGAAAGCCACCTGCGCCGTCACGGTCACGCTGGTATCGAAGAACCTGAACGGCATCATCTGGGACGAAGAGGGCGGCGAGTTCTTCTCGAGCTTCAACACCGCCAATATCCCGACGTGGACCAAGGCCCACAGCGAAGCGAAGGCGATGAACCTCAATTCCGCCTTCATGGCCGACGCCTCCACCCTCTACGCCGCCACGCTGGACGCCAGCAACAACGCTTCCACCCTCTATACCGTGAACCGTACCAATTATAATACGACGGAATACGGCAATAACTTTGTTCTGATCTTCGACCTTGCCCGCGCCTCCACGCGTTACACCGGCTACTTTGTGTATGCGTTCGCGAGCTATCTGGTCTTCGGTAACCTTGCGCCCGAAGACGATGAGGACTACGGTTATGTCTCCGGCCTGCCCTACGGCCTGCTGGACGCCGCGGATACCGACGTCGGCGACATCTACATCGCCGCGGTCGCCGCGAGAAGCATCGGCACCACCTCTTCCTCTTTCTACTTCCTGGATGAAAGCGGCAAGATCTGGCAGACCACGATGAGCATCGGCTCCTCTGTCTCCTTCGGCACGCCCACCCTTGTCGTTGACACCGGCATTGCCACCGACTTCCTCTATCAGAACCTCTATTACGACGGCACCTACATTTATTGGGGCCACACCGGCGATAACATCGCGGAACTCATCATCATCAATCCGTCCACGGGCGCTGTCTATCACGCCGGCAACTTCGGTGAGGGCATCTGGCCCGCCACCGGCTTCTATGTGAACGGCTCCGCCGCTCCCGCCGCCGTTGAGGACGAGACCGACGCTGAGATCCCCGCGACCCTTGAAAGACTCAACGTCTCCCGCGACGACCTGCTGACCGACGCCGTCAAGGCGCGTATTGCCGCCTCTGCCGCGAAGTACAGCTTCAATAAGGCTGAGACCGACGAACCCGCGAACGAGATCGTCGGCGGTCTGAACACCGTCTCCGCCGGAAAGACGACCGACGCCTCCGTCAACGCCGCCACGGCTGGCGAGACCGATTCCAACAACCGTGTGACCGTTTCCCTCTCCGAGGCCGAAGCGACCAGCAACGGCAAGATCATCGTCACCTACGATCCCGACACGCTGACCTATCTGGAAGGCAGTGCGGGCACCGTCAACAACGGCCTCCACTTCAGCGTCAACGCTGCCGACGGCACGATTACTGTCGCCTACGCGACCCTTGACGCCATTGCCGCCGACGCCGAGATCCTGAACCTCACCTTCGAGGTCAAGTCCTGCTCGGACACCAAGGTGACGGCCGTCACAAACGAGCTCAACGACGAGCTTGCGCTTGACGTCATGACCGAACCCGCCATCACCGGCCTCGACCACGACTGGGGCGATTGGGACGTCACGACGCCCGCCACCTGCGTCGATGAGGGTGAAGAAAAACGCACCTGCGCGCGCTGCGGCGAAGAGGAAACCAGAACGATCGACGTTGATCCCGCGAACCACACCGGCAACACCCGCACCGAGGAAGAGGATATCGTCCCCGCGACCTGCGCGGCGGAAGGCTCCTACAACCTTGTGACCTACTGCGCGGACTGCGGCGCGAAGCTCGGCTCTGAGGCGAAGACCCTCGACGTCGATCCCGCGAACCACACCGGCGAAACCTACACCAAGGACGAGGACGTCGTACCCGCGACCTGCGCGGCGGAAGGCTCCTACAACCTTGTGACCTACTGCGCGGGCTGTGACGCGAAGCTCGGTTCCGAAGCCAAGACTCTGGCTATCGATCCCGCGAACCACACGGGTGAGACCTACACCAAGGACGAGGATATCGTCCCCGCGACCTGCGCGGCGGAGGGTTCCTACAACCTTGTGACCTACTGCGCGGGCTGTGACGCGAAGCTCGGCTCTGAGGCCAAGACCCTCGACGTTGATCCCGACAACCACACCGGCAACACCGGGACCAGAAATGAGAACGTTGTCAACGCGAACTGCGTCACGGCGGGCAGCTATGACGTCGTGACCTACTGCGCGGACTGCGGCGCGGTTCTGGGCACCGAGCACGTCGACGGCGCGACCGACCCGAACACCCACACCGGCAACACCCGCACCGAGGAAGAGGATATCGTTCCCGCGACCTGCGCGGCGGAGGGCTCCTACAACCTTGTGACCTATTGCGCGGATTGCGGCGCGAAGCTCGGCAGCGAGCCGAAGACCCTTGCCGTCGATCCCGCGAACCACACCGGCGAGACCTACACCAAGGACGAGGATATCGTCCCCGCGACCTGCGCGGCGGAGGGTTCCTATAACCTTGTGACCTATTGCGCGGGCTGTGACGCGAAGCTCGGCAGCGAGCCGAAGACCCTTGCAATCGATCCCGCGAACCACACGGGCGAAACCTACACCAAGGATGAGGATATCATCCCCGCGACCTGCGCGGCGGAAGGCTCCTATAACCTCGTGACCTATTGCGCGGGCTGCGATGCGAAGCTCGGTTCTGAGTCCAAGACCCTCGATATCGATCCCGCGAACCACACCGGTGAGACCTACACCAAGGACGAGGACGTCATCCCCGCGACCTGCGCGGCGGAAGGCTCCTACAACCTTGTGACCTACTGCGCGGGCTGTGACGCGAAGCTCGGCTCTGAGGCCAAGACCCTCGATATCGATCCCGCGAACCACACCGGCAACACCGGGACCAGGAACGAGAACGTTGTCAACGCAAACTGCGTCACGGCGGGCAGCTATGACGTCGTGACCTACTGCGCAGACTGCGGCGCGAAGCTTGGCTCTGAACACGTCGACGGCGCGATCGACCCGAACACCCACACCGGCAACACGGAAACCAAGGAAGAGGATATCGTCCCCGCGACCTGCGCGGAAGAAGGCTCCTACAACCTTGTGACCTACTGCGCGGACTGCGGCGCGAAGCTCTCTTCTGAAGCCAAGACCCTCGCCATCGATCCCGCCAACCATACCGGCAATACGGAGACCAAGGAAGAGGATATCATCCCCGCGACCTGCGCGGCGGAAGGCTCCTACAACCTTGTGACCTACTGCGCGGACTGCGGCGCGAAGCTCGGCAGCGAAGCCAAGACCCTTGCCATCGATCCCGAAAACCACACCGGCAAC
>CACZGD010000023.1 GCA_902780565.1 Oscillospiraceae bacterium | reverse complement strand
TGACACTTTATTCTTCTATTTGAATCACAACGCATTGTGTTCTGATTTTTCCGATCCTGACCGATCTCCGCAGCCGCCTTTCACTTTCCCTCTTCACCAACCCCTTCCGGTCGGCGTATCTGCGGACCGCGGTGGGGTCGCCGCCGGCGTCGCGGACCGGCTTATCGAACACCGCGCCGATGCCGGCGACGTACTGCTTATCCCCGTCGGGGGCGGCTCTTTGGGCATGCGCTTGCCCCGCGTTTCCTTTTCGTGCTCGCTGCGAGGTCCCTGCTCTTGCCGGGCGTCAAAAAACCTCCTGTCATAGAAGCGGGACCCGGGTCCCGCGACAGGAGGCGCGTATCGGATATGAAAAGGCTTTGCCCTTTGACGGCAGGGATCGGAAACAGCCCGGGCGCGCGTGAAGGGGTTGGCTGTTTCACAAACGCGGCAAGGAGATCCCGGAATCGGGCGCGTCCGTTTATTGTTCTTCCCGCGGGTACAGGCGCTGATACCCTTCGATGGCGTGCGCGATGATTTCCACGGCGGCGTCGCGGTCCTGCACCTCGTCCACGACGGTTTCCTTTTTCTCAAGGGTCTTATAGACGGAAAAGAAGTGGGTCATTTCGTCGTAGGTGTGCTTCGGCAGGGCGAAGATGGAGCGATAGGAGTTATACATCGGGTCCGAATAGGGCACGGCGATGATCTTTTCGTCCGCGCGGCCGTTATCGAGCATGCGGATCACGCCGATGGGGTAGCACCTGACAAGCGTGAGGGGATGCAGGGCCTCGCTGCACAGGACCAGCACGTCCAGCGGGTCGTAGTCGTCCGCGTAGGTGAGCGGGATAAAGCCGTAGTTCGCGGGGTAGTGCGTGGAGGTGAACAGAATGCGGTCCAGCATGATAAGCCCCGTGGACTTATCCAGCTCGTACTTGTTCTTGCTGCCCTTGGGGATCTCAATGACAGCCACAAAATCCTCGGGCGTGACGCGCGTCGGGTCGATCGAATGCCAAATGTTTTCCATGCAATTACCTCCGAAAATGGTGACGCTTTCTTTTTTCGGATTGCCGAGCAATCCGTTGTTCTTTTATTTTATCACATTCCCGGTCGTCCTACAACCCTTTTTCCCGAATTTCGGAAAAAAACTTTACAACACCGGCGCGGTATGGTAAGATGAAACTGAAAATACAGAAAAGAGGGTATGCTTTATGGCAAAGATCATCGGCGACGCGCTGCCGAACATCCCGTGGCAGGACCGTCCCATGGGGAATACGGACCCCGTGTGGCGGTATACGGAAAACCCCATCATCGACCGCACGGCGGTGAAGGACGCGAACTCCATTTTCAACTCGGCGGTCGTGCCCTACGGGGACGAATTCCGCGGGGTCTTCCGGCTGGACGATATCACCCGCGAGCAGTATCTCGTCACCGGCGAAAGCAAGGACGGCATCCACTGGCGCCTGAACGACGAAAAGATCTTCCGGGGCTACGATCCGCGTCTGACGAAGCTGGACGGCCGCTATTTCCTCTCCTGGGTCTGCCATACGGACAAGGGGACCTCCATCGGCATCGCCGCCACGGACGACTTCCTGAGCTGGGACCGTTACGAGAACGCGGTGCTGCCGGTCTCGCGCAACGGCGTGCTGTTCCCGCGCAAGGTCGGCGGGAATTATATGCTGTTCACCCGCCCCTGCGACAAGGGGCACACCCCCTACGGCGATATCTTCCTGAGCCAGAGCCCGGACCTGACCTATTGGGGGAAGCATCGCTTCGTCATTTCCCCGGTCAACAATTGGGAGATGACCAAGGTCGGCGCGGGTCCCACGCCCATCGAAACGGACGAGGGGTGGCTGTGCTTCTATCACGGGGTCATCACCTCCTGCAACGGCTTCACCTATTCCATGGGCGCCATGCTCACGGACCTGAACGAGCCGTGGAAGGTCCTCCACCGCGCGGACTGCTATCTGCTCTCCCCGCGTGAGCTGTATGAATTCGTCGGGGACGTGCCGAACGTGGTCTTCCCCTGCGCAGCCCTCACGGATGCGGATACCGGGCGCATTGCGATCTACTACGGCGGCGCGGATACCGTCGTGGGGCTCGCCTTCACCACCGTGGAGGATACGGTGAAGTTCATCAAGGCGCATGATATGTGCCGGGCGTGACCCCTGACCCCCGGTCCCTGTTAAAATGCCGACCGCAGGTTCCGAAACTTTTCTTTTTTCATTTCATCCCCTGTCCCTTTCAAATAAGGAGGTCATGCTGATGCGATCCCGCAAGAAAGGCAAAACCGTCCTGCTCTCGCTGCTGGCGTTGGTGCTGGCAGCCGGGGCGGCGGAAGGCGTATACGTCCCCAGGTACCTGACGGACCGCCCTACGTTTGATATCACTTCTGCGGCGGACCCCGACGCGATCACGGTGATGAGCGCGAACGTGCGCTGCTTTTCGCCGCTGGACTTGTTCAAAAAAAGCTGGTTCTACCGGGCGAAGCTGATTGTGGAAAACGTGCGGGCAAGCGCGCCGGACCTTATCGGCTTTCAGGAGGTCACGCCGATGCACTACGCCTACCTGACCGAGACCCTGCGGGGCTACGCCTCTGTGATCGAATATCGGGACCGGTCCCCGCTGCGCGAGGGCTGCCCGGTGTTTTATAACACCGCAAAATTTACGCTGGCGGAGCAGGGCTCCTTCTGGCTCTCCGAAACGCCGGAGGTCATGTCCAAAAGCTGGGGCGCGGCGTTCAACCGCGTGTGCTCCTACGTCCTGCTGACCGAAAAAGCGAGCGGCAAGCCCCTTGCCGTGTTCAACACGCATCTGGACCATATTTCGGACGCCGCCCGTATCGGCGGCATCAACGTGATCCTCGACAAGCTCGAATCATTCGGCAACGTCCCCTGCATCCTGATGGGGGACCTGAACGCCACGGAGGACAGCGAGACCTACCGCGCCGCGACCGCGCGCTTTCTGGACGCGAAATACGCCGCGCCCGATACCGATTCCGGCGCAACCTTCCAGAAGTGGGGGAAGCGTCTCGACGATGAGAACATCGACTACTTCATGATCTCCAAAACCGGGATCGTCCCGCTTTCCTATAAGGTCGTACGCACCACCTACGACGGCGTGTACCCCGCGGACCATTTCCCGATCGAAATGACGTGCAGGCTGGCGTGAACGGCCGGGCGTTGCCCCGCGATGGGAGATCGGGAACGTTGAACGTCGGATGAAGGCGCGGCTGCGCCGTGATTGAAAAATATCTCATAATTGTCAACGGGATGCTTCGGCGTCCCGTTCCTTTTTCCGGGGACTCTATAAATATATGTATTATTCCGAAAAAACGGGACGCCGAAGCATCCCGTCATTCCCATGATTTTCAATCGCGGCGCAGCCGCAACCGAAATTTTTCTTTTTTCTTTTTTATCTTTTATACCTCTTTATCTCTCTGATCCCCCGGCCCCCGGCCCCCGGCCCTCGGCCCTTTTTCCGGCTTACTGCTCGCAGTAGACGCATTTGCCGTCTCGCAGGACGGGGGCAAGCTCCTGCTCGGTGTGGGTGATGCAGGTGGGGTTTTTGCAGACGTGGGACGGCGTTTCGGTCCCGGTCCAGCGGGGGAGGAGGTCGACGGGCTGCCCGTCGTTGTGCGAAAGCACGAACAGGATCAGCGCCATGCGCATGAACTTGCCGTTTTTGACCTGCTCGAAATAGGCGGCGCCGGGGTGGGCGTCCACCTGCACGGAGATCTCGTTCACGCGGGGCAGGGGATGGAGGATCGCGATGTTCTCCTTCGCGCCGGTCAGCTTGTCGGCGGTCAGAATATAGGTATCCTTCAGGCGCTCGTATTCGGCGCGGTCCGCAAAGCGCTCCTGCTGCACGCGGGTCATATACAGCACGTCCAGCGCCGGGAACGCGGCGGTCAGGTCGGAAACCTCCTCAAAGGCGTTGCCGTTGTTCAGGATCACCTGCTTGGAATAGTCCGGGAGCTTCAGCTCCTCCGGGCTGATCAGCACGAATTTCACATCCCGGTACCGCACCAGGGCGTTGATCAGCGAATGCACCGTGCGCCCGTATTTCAGGTCGCCGCAGAAGCCGACCGTGAGCCCGTCGAACGTGCCGAAGCGCCGGTGGATGGTCAGCAGATCCGCAAGGGTCTGGGTGGGGTGGCAGTGCCCGCCGTCCCCGGCGTTGATGACCGGGATCTCCGCGTTTTTCGCCGCCACCAACGCCGCGCCCTCCTTCGGGTGGCGCATGGCGATCACGTCCGCGTACTGACTGATGACCTTTGCGGTGTCCGCTACGCTTTCGCCCTTGGTCGCGGAGGAGGACGCCGCCGACGCCATGGACAGCACGCTGCCGCCGAGGTCCAGCATGGCGGCTTCAAAGCTCATCCGCGTGCGGGTGGAGGGCTCGAAAAACAGGGTGGCAAGCTTTTTGCGGCGGCACTTGTCGGCGTAGGCGTCCGGGTGCGCGAGGATATCCTCCGCCGTGGCGATGATGCCGTCCAGCTCCTCGACCGTCAGGTCCAGAATGTCGATCACGCTTCTCATTTCGCGCCTCCGATCCAGCTCTCGTCCGAGGGATTGTTGCGAAACGCGATCAGCCGCGCTACGTCCTCGGGGGCGATATAGCCCTGCTTGGCGGCGACCTCGGCGATCACGTCGAAGTTCGTCAGGGAGTGGTTTTCCACGTTCGCGGCGGCAAGGCGGTCCAGCCCCTTCTGCATCCCGTAGGTGAAAATGGAGACGACGCCCAGCACCTCGGCGCCCGCCTCGCGCAGCGCCTCCACGACCTCGATCACGGAGCCGCCGGTGGAGATCAGGTCCTCCACAACGACGACCTTCTGCCCGGGCAGGAGCTTCCCCTCGATCCGGTTCTGCCGCCCGTGGTCCTTCGCGCCGCTGCGCACGTAGCCCATCGGCAGGCCCATCAGGTGCGCGGTGATTGCGGCGTGGGCAATGCCCGCGGTGGAGGTGCCCATCAGGATCTCGGCGTCCGGATAATACGTCTCGATCAGGGTTTTGAGGCCGTTTTCCACGTCGGCGCGCACGTCCGGCGCGGTCAGGGTCAGCCGGTTGTCGCAATACACCGGGCTCTTGATGCCCGACGCCCACGTGAAGGGCTCGTCGGGACGGAAAAACACCGCCTGAATTTTCAGCAGGTCGGTTGCGATCGTGTTGGCAAGTGTGGTCATGAGAGGGTTCCTTTCTTTGGGAGTATTTTATGGAGGGGTATGGGCGAAGCCCATCCGAAGCATTTTCTTCTTTCTTTTTTATGATACACGGCTCCGCGGGAGCCGCATACCGTTACCGGAACAGATGCGTAAAGAAATACGCGATATTGTGGAAGAACTGCACGATCCTGCCGAAGAAGCCGGTGTGGACCTTGCCGCACCAGCGGCAGACGTTCTGCTGCTCCTCTTCGCCGCCGGCGGGACGCAGGTTCTTGCCGCAGTCGTCGCAATAGCCGTCGCCGTTGTTGTCGTGGTGCCCGGTCCTTTGGATGACCTCGCTCACGGCGTAGTCGCAGTATTCGCAGCGGATCTCATAGCTGCCGTCGTATTCGCAGCCGGGGGCGTTGACCCAGCTGTAGAAATCGTGTCCCCTTGCCGGGATCTCACGCGGGGTCGCCAGCAGCTCGCCGCAGGCGGCGCAGCATACGCCTTCGCTGCCGGGTTCGGTGCAGGTCGGTTCACGCAGCGTGCGGGTGAGGGTCTTTTCATGCGCGCAGCCGAAGTCGGGCACGGGTCTGCCCAGCACGTCCGTCTTCCACGGGAGCAGGGAGGCGGAGTCCGCCCGGTTGGCGTTCAGTGTCTCGATCAGGGACGCGCCGTCCGCGAAGCGCAGGTCCGCGCCGAAGGCGCGCACGTCGTTGACGCTCTTTTCCACGCCGGAGGCGCCAAGCCCCTCGGCTGCCGCGCCGTTCAGCCAGTATGCGCTGTCCCAATGGGCGTGATCCGCATACCCCAGCGCATAGGCGGTCTCGCCGCCGTGCATGCCGCCCCAGCCGACGACGTTGAAATACCAGCCGTAGCTTTCCGTGGCGCTTGCGGCTGCCACGCCGCCGATGCAGCCAACGTCCCTTGTCAGGTACAGCTCACCGAGATTGACGCTGTTATTGAGGACGCCGGAGGAGAAGGTGGTGAGCACCAGTCCGGCAAGATTGCCGCCGTAAATCCCTTGCCCGGTCAGGGAGCCGTAGTTGACGCAGTTCGTCACGTACCCGCCCGCAAGGGTCAGGCAGATCCCCGCCGTCCGGTAGGACGTCATGATGTCGCCGGTATGCACGCAGCCGTTCACAAGCCCGGTCGATCTGCCCACGATGCCGCCGAAGCTCTCGCTGTCGGTCGAAAAAAGAAGACCGCTCAGGCAGTTTTGGATCAGGCCGTCGTTCATGGCGGCCACGCCGCCGGATTCACAGTCGCCCGGGCTGACCACGATCGGATGCGTCTCGTCCGGATCCTGCCCCGGCTTCGGCGCCGACATTCCGTAAGTAAAGCGGACCGTGCCGAACACCGAGCAGCCCACGATCTGCGCGTCCCGGTCCACGATCACCGCAACGCTCCCGTATACGGTGTATTTCGGATGCGCGACGTCGATCCCGGTCAGGGTCAGATCCCGCACGGTCGCGCCCGCCGCCAGCCTGCCGAACAGGCCGAAGGCCGAAGGCGCCTGATTCGTCAGGGAAAGCCCCGCGACGGCGTTGCCCTGCCCGTCGAAGGTCCCCGCAAACGCCTTCCCCAGCGTGGAATCGCCGATCGGCGTCCAGTTCGGGTAGACGGAAATATCCACGTCGTTCGCAAGCACGACCGTCCTGCCCGCGAAGTCGTCCAGATTATCGTTCACCGCCGCGGCAAGCTCATGCAGCTCTTCGGCGGTGCGGATCGTCAGCACGGGGTCGGTATCGTTATACCAGCCGGAGACCGCCAGCACGCGCACGGTGAGGATGGCCTCGTGCCCGTCGACCGACACGGCGGTGACAGTCGCGTCTCCTGCCCGCAGCCCCGTGATCACGCCGTTGCCGTCCACCGCAAGGATCTCGGGCGCGGAGGAAACAAAGCGCACCGCGCTGTCCGGTCGGTTCGTATGCACCTGAAGCTGCCGCGGCACGCCGAGGCCGACGCCGATCACGCCTTCGTTGAACCACACCAGCGCCTGATCGGTCTCGACGGCGCCCCGGATCAGATGCGGGCAGCCCTCCCGTTCTTCCCAAAGGAAGGCGGCGCTGTCGTTTTCTTTCGGGTTTTCGTTATACTGCATCGCGCCCACGCACAGGCGGTCGACCACGCTGCAGGGGCTTTCGTCGACCACGGCGATCAGATCGCTGTCAAAGGAATAGGTCTGCGGCAAGTTCCTGTCGGCCCCGATCCCCGCCGAAAGATCCGGCTGCAGATCGTAGATCGCGCGGTTCGACGCGCTTTTCAGCCAATAGCAGTTCGTCACGGTCACGCCTTCCGTGGAATAGGCGATCGCGTTTTTGGCTTCGCCGACGTTCACGCAGTTCAGAATGGCCGCGTCCCCGGGGTCCTGCACCGGACGCGCCGCGTCCGGATAGATCACACGCCCCATCACGTTCGTACGGGTCATACCGGCGGCGATTCCGCAGGAGGCGACCCCGCTTTCGATCTTCCCCGTGTTCAGGCAGTTGATGAGCTTCGTCTGGTAAAAGCCGTCCACCAGAATGCCGGCGGCGAGGCTGCTTTGGGTGGAGACCCGCGCGGCGTTTTCACAGTTGATCACCGTGGCGCCGGAGGAGTTCCCCAGAATGCCCGCCGCGTTGTTCCCGATCGTGCGGATCGTTCCGCTGACGTAACAGTTTGCCACCACCACGTCTTTGTTCGCGGCGCTGCCCGAAATGCCGCCGACGACGTTATAGACGGAAATCGAATCACTTTCGAGCGTGTAGTCCTCCAGCCGCACGTTGCGGATCGACCCGCCGGTCGAGGCGAAAAATCCGTAAGTCGAGCTGCGCAGAATATCCTTATAGCCCGGGCGGCCGTTCCTGATCGTCAGGCCCCGGATGGGGACGTTGCTGCCGTCGAAATCGGTGAAGGACAGCCCGTAGCCGATCTCGTGCCCGCCGAGCCAGCCGTGCAGGTTCATGGGAATAAAATCCGGGAAGGGGGACATATCCAGCTCGTCCAGCGTCGGGTCCACCATAACGGTCTTTTCGTTGAACCGCGGCCAATTGGACCCGTCAAGCGACAGGATGCTGAGCTCATACAGGTCCCGGGCGCTTTTCAGCACGTAGGTATCGCCCGTCGCCTCGGTGAGCCAGCTCCCGAAGTCCCGCACGCGCACCGGCACGCTTTTTCGGATCTCGGAGGGGGTGCCCGCTCCCACGGTCGCCGTGACCGTCACGTTGCCCGCGGATTTCGGTACCAGATAGCCGTCCGGCGTCACTTCCGCCACGTCCGGCGCGGAATAGGTCCACGCGATCGGCGCGTCATGGCTCAGCGTGACCGGCAGGGCCTCCCACAGCCCGACGTAGGTGTCGATGGGCGTTTCGTTCATCGCAAAGGTCAAGGGTGTGACGGTCACCCGGCACACGCGGCGCTGGCCGCCCGCCGCGGCGGTCAGCTCAGCCGAACCGAGTCCCGCCGCCGTCACGCTGCCGCCGGAAACCGACACAACAGTCGGGTCCGAGACGGTCCACGTCACGTCCTGCCCGGTCGTATTGCCGAGCAGCAGCTCCGCCGTCTGCCCCGGGAAGAGCGTCAGGTCCCGCGCCGTCAGCAGCAGGGAGGACTGCGCGGGGTTGATCAGGTTTTTCATGCAAAGCGCGCCGAAGCCCAGGGGCTTGTCCGTTTCGATCGGGGTCGCGGCTGCCCGCAGCAGCCCCAGCGCCTGTTCGGTCGTGATGCTTTTATCACAGGTCTTCAGATTCGCGGCTGCCGCAGCCACGTGCGGCGAAGCCATGGAGGTGCCGTCCAACGGGAGAAAGTCCGCCTCGGGCTCGTAGGCGTTCACGCCGTGCGGCACGCTGCTCACGATCCCCACGCCCGGCGCGGCAAGATCCACGAGCTCGCCGTAGTTCGAGAAAGACGCGCGGTCGTTCGCCTGATCCAGCGCGCCCACCGTCACGGCGCATTCCACGTTCGCCGGATGGTAATCCGCGGCGTCGGCGTTCTCATTGCCCGCCGACACGCACACGATCACGCCCGCGGCCGTGGCGCGTTCGATCGCGTCGCGCATCATTTCGCTGTCGCCCTGCCCGCCGAGGGAGAGGTTGATCACGTCCGCGCCCTGCTCGACCGCATAGTCGATCCCGAGGCAGATCTCGGCGTCGGTGCCGCTGCCGATGTTGTTCAGCACCTTGACCGGCAGGATCTTCACGTTCGGCAGCGTGCCGTCCGCCACCGTGCCCGCCACGTGGGTGCCGTGGTAGTGATCGTCCGTCGCGTCGTGATCCATATTCACGAAGTCATAGCCCCGCCCGGTCAGCACGCGCCCGGACAGGAAGGGATGGTCGGCCTTTACGCCGGTGTCGATGACCGCCACGATCACCTCGGGCAGGCTCCGGTATTGCCCCTCCATCCACGAAAGCAGGTTCGTCGCGTCCGCGTGGTCCCGGTCGTAGCCCCACGAAAGAAGGCCGCCGTCCGCCTGCACAAGGCCGTCCGGCTCCACGCTCGTCACCCCCGGCAGGTCGGCAAGTCTGTCCGCGTCCTTTGCGGCGTCGGTCTGATCCCGGTATTGCAGGAGCCAGAAGTCGCCCGGCGCGTCTAAAACGATTGCCGCCAGCGCGCTTTCCGGCTTTTCCTTCGCGCCCACGATCAGCCGCGCGGGGGCTGTGGGCGTTTCGGCCGTTCCGCTGTCGGCAGCGTCGCCGTCATAATACCGGCGCAGCATGTGATAAGCCCGCGCATAGGCTGCCAGCGACGGCGCGGCGGTATCCACCGTCGGCGTTTTCGCCATACCCGCAAGGGGCAGGACAGAACACAGCAAACACAGGGTCAGAAGGATCGAGAGACAGTTTTTTTTCATGCAGAACAGTCCCTTCCGGCAAAGCCGTCAATTTGTACAGTTTCAGTATAGAATATCCGCATGTGTTTGTCAATGTTTTTTGCGTCGGCAGAGGATCGGTTTGCGGCTTTACGCCTGCCCGGTGAATTCCCTCACGCATCTCCGGTATGCCGCCACGGGGTCTGGCGCGGCGGTGATGGGACGGCCCACGACGATATAATCCGAGCCGATCCGGTTCGCCTCGGCAGGTGTCATCACGCGCTTCTGGTCGCCCTTGTCGGAATCGGCGAAGCGCACGCCCGGGGTGACGGTCAGAAACGCCTTGCCGCAGGCGTTATGCACGGTCTCGGCCTCCAGCGGGGAGCAGACCACGCCGTCCAGCCCCGCGTTTTTCGCGGTTTTGGCGTAGTGCAGCACCACGTCCGCGATCGGGCGCTCGATCAGCAGGTCGTTTTCCATGGCGGTCTGGTCGGTGGAGGTGAGCTGCGTGACCGCGATCAGCAGGGGTCGGGTCCCGTCCTCCCGCGTCAGGCCTTCCAGCGCGGCGCGCATCATCGCCGTGGTCCCGGCGGCGTGGAGGTTCACGATATCCGCGTCCAGGCGCGAAAGCACCGCCATGGCCTTTTTGACGGTGTTCGGAATGTCGTGGAGCTTCAGGTCCAGAAAGATCTTGTGTCCGCGCGCCTTGATCGCCCGCACCACGGCGGGGCCTTCGGCGTAAAAAAGTTCCATGCCGATCTTCACGAACGGCTTTTCTTCTGTAAACTGATCCAGAAACGCCAGCGTCTTTTCCATGGAATCGAAATCGCAGGCGATGATGACGTCTTTGCCCATTGCTTATGATCCTTTCTGTTGATGTATTATGCTTGCCAGCCGTATTTCCGCATAGCCCCCGGCAGATCCTCAATGATCTTTTTGCACGCGAAGGGGTCGGTGAGGTTGGCGGCGCCGACCTCGACGGCGGTCGCCCCGGCAGCAAGCATTTCCAGCACGTTTTCGGCGGTGGTCACGCCGCCCATGCCCACGACCGGGATCTTGACGGCGTTTGCGACCTGCCAGACCATGCGCAGCGCGACGGGGAACACGGCGGGACCGGAAAGGCCGCCCGTGCCGTTCGCCAGAATCGGCTTTTTGGTCCTGAGGTCAAAGCGCATGCCCATCAGGGTGTTGATCAGGCTCACGCCGTCCGCGCCCGCAGCCTCCACCGCCTTTGCAATGGACACGATATCCGTCACGTTTGGGGAGAGCTTCACGATTACGGGCTTGGTTGTTTTTTCTTTGACCGCCTTTGTGACCGCCGCCGCCTGGGCGGGGTCCGTGCCGAAGCTCATGCCGCCGCCGTGCACGTTCGGGCAGGAGATGTTCACCTCCAGCCAGCCGACCTGCGCCTCCTTGTCAAGGCGCTCGCAGGTATAGACGTAGTCCTCGATCGAAAAGCCGCTCACGTTCGCCATCACGGGCTTGTGAAAGACCTTTTTCAGCTTCGGCAGCTCCTCGGCGATCACCTTATCCACGCCGGGGTTCTGCAGCCCCACGGCGTTGAGCATGCCGGCGGGCGTCTCCGCGATGCGCGGGGTCGGGTTCCCGAAGCGGAGCTCTCTGGTCGTCCCCTTGAACGAAAAGGTGCCGAGGACGTTGATATCATACAGCTCGGCGAACTCATAGCCGTAGCCGAAGCAGCCGGACGCCGGGATCACGGGGTTATCGAGCCGGATCCCGCAGAGATCGACGCTGAGATCTACCATAACAGCTCCTCCTTTATAAACACGGGCCCTTCCTTGCACACGCGCTTGTAGCCCGCCGTGGTCTTGTGCGTGCAGCCCATGCACGCGCCGAAGCCGCAGCCCATGCGCTCCTCGAGGCTTAACTGCCCGCTTGTGTGCGTGCTGCCGCACACGGCCTTCAGCATCGGCAGGGGACCGCAGGCATAGAAATACGAATACGCATCCGGCAGGGCGTCCGTCACAAAGCCTTTGATCCCGCCGCTGCCGTCCGCGGTCGTGACCGTTACCCGGCAGCCGAGCGCGCGGAACCGGTCCTCATAAAAGATCTCGTCCTTCGTGTTGAACCCCAGCACGACCGAAACGTCCTTTCCGGCAGCGCGAAGCTGTTTTGCCGTGAGATACAGCGGCGGCACGCCGACGCCCCCGCCGAGCAGCAGCGGGCTTTCGCCCGCGGCGGTCAGGTCATAGCCGTTCCCGAGGGGGAGCAGCAGGTCGAGGACCGCGCCCTTTGGCAGCGTCGCCATCAGGTCCGTGCCGGTCCCGACGGTCTTATACACAAGGGTCAGCACGCCGTTTCCCGCGTCGCAGACCGAGATCGGCCGCCTGAGATACAGCCCCGGCAGCCGGACGTTGACAAACTGCCCGGGGCGCACGCCCGTCACGTCCCCCGCAAGGGTCATCTCCCAAACGGCGGCGGTCATGGGGCGGTTTGTTAAAATGGTGAATCGGGAGTCGTGGATGGTCATGGGGCCTCCTTTTTCTCTTTAGGCGTCGATCGTCGAGATCGTCAGCGTGGTCTCCTCCAGTACGTCGAGCAGGACGCGGACGGTATCGAGGGAGGTGAACATGGTCACGTTGTTTTCGGTGGCGAGGCGGCGGATCTCGGCGCCGTCCTTGGTGCCCTCGGGGGAGCCGAGGTCGCGGGTGTTGATGACGTAGGCGATGTGTCCCTGTCTCAGCGCGTCCGGGATCTCCTCGCTGTCCTCGCTGATCTTTTTGAGCGTATGGGTGCGGATGCCGTTTTCCTTCAGGAATTTCGCGGTGCCGGAGGTGGCCTGAATGTTGAAGCCGAGGTTATAGAAGCGGCGGATCAGCGGCAGCGCCTCGGGCTTGTCCTCGTCCGCAAGGGTGGCGAATACGGTGCCGTAATTCTGCAGGTGCGTCCCCGCCGCCTGCAGCGCCTTATAAAGGGCGCGGTTGAGCTTGTCGTCGTAGCCGATGGCTTCGCCGGTGGATTTCATTTCGGGGGAGAGGTAGGCGTCCAGCCCCTTGATCTTGTTGAAGGAGAACACCGGCACCTTCACGTAGTGGCGCTTTTTCTCCTCCGGGTAGAGGTCGAAGATGCCCTGCTCCTTCAGGGACTTGCCGAGAATGACCTCGGTGGCGATATCGGCGAGCGAGTAGCCGGTCGATTTGGAGAGGAAGGGCACGGTGCGCGAGGAGCGGGGGTTCACCTCGATGATATAGACGTTCTCGTCCTTGTCCACGATGAACTGGATGTTGTAAAGCCCCACGATCCCGATGCCGGGGCCGAGCTTCTTTGCGTATTGCAGGATGATCCCCTTGACCTTGTTCGAGACCGAGAAGGTGGGATAGACCGAAATGGAGTCGCCGGAATGGATGCCCGTGCGCTCCACCAGCTCCATGATACCGGGTACGAACACGTCGCGCCCGTCGCAGATCGCGTCCACCTCCAGCTCCTTGCCCTGGATGTATTTATCCACCAGCACGGGCTTTTCGGCGTCGATCTCCACGGCGGTCTTCAGGTACTGCCGAAGCTGCTTTTCGTTCGCCACGATCTGCATGGCGCGGCCGCCCAGCACGAAGGAGGGACGCACCAGCACCGGGTAGCCGATCTCGCTTGCGGCGCGCACGCCGTCCTCAATGTTCGTCACGGCTTCGCCCTTGGGCTGCGGAATGCCGAGCTCCAGCAGGATCTTCTCGAACGCGTCGCGGTTTTCCGCACGCTCGATCGCGTCGCAGTCGGTGCCGATGATCTTCACTCCGCGCGCCCTGAGGGGCTCGGCAAGGTTGATGGCGGTCTGCCCGCCGAGGGAGGCGATCACGCCCTGCGGCTGCTCGAAATCCAGAATCGCCATCACGTCCTCGGGGGTCAGCGGCTCGAAATAGAGCTTGTCCGCCGTCGTGTAGTCCGTGGAGACGGTCTCGGGGTTGTTGTTGATGATAATGGCCTCATATCCCGCGCGGCGGATGGTCTGCACCGCGTGGACCGTGGAATAGTCGAACTCCACGCCCTGCCCGATGCGGATGGGGCCCGCGCCCAGCACCACGATCTTCTGCTTGTCCGTCAGGCGGGAATCGTTTTTGCCGGTGTAGGAGGAATAGAGGTACGCGATATATTTGCCGGTGTGCAGGGTATCCACCATGCGGAACACCGGGGTGATCCCGTTCGATTTGCGCTTGTGATAGATCTCGACCTCGTCCAGATTCCAGAGCTTTGCGATATAGGCGTCCGAGAACCCGAGGGTCTTGGCCTCGCGCAGGGTCTTCACGTCGTTGATATTGGCCTTCAGCGTGCGCTCCATGTCCACGATCCGCCGGAAGCTCTCGAGGAAGAGGGAGGTGATCATCGTGGCGCTGTGGATCGTCTCCACGTCCACGTCGCGGCGCAGCAGCTCGAAGACGGCGTAGATATTGTCGTCCTTGAATACGGAAACGTAAGAAAGCAGATCCTCGGTCGAAAAGGCGTCGAACTTCGGCAGGCGGAAGTGGCACACGCCGGTCTCGAGGGAGCGGACGGATTTCAGCAGGCATTCCTCCAGCGTGGAGCCGATGCCCATCACTTCGCCGGTCGCCTTCATCTGGGTGCCGAGGGTGTTCGGCGCGTCCGCGAACTTATCGAACGGGAAGCGCGGGAATTTGGCGACGATGTAGTCAAGGCTCGGCTCGATGGCGGCGGTGCCGCCCGCGACCGGGATCTCCTCCAGCAGCATACCCATGGCGATCTTGGCGGTCACGCGGGCGATCGGGTAGCCGGAGGCTTTGCTGGCAAGCGCCGAGGAGCGCGACACGCGCGGGTTGACTTCGATGAGATAATATTCGCTCGTTTCGGGGTGCAGGGCGAACTGCACGTTGCACCCGCCCTCGATCTTCAGCTCCCGGATGATTTTGATGGCGGAGTCGTTGAGCATTTTCAGGTCGTGCTCGTTCAGGGACAAAATCGGCGCGACGACGATGGAATCGCCGGTGTGCACGCCCACGGGGTCCACGTTTTCAATGCCGCAGATCGTGATGGCGTGATCCGCCGCGTCGCGCATGACCTCGAACTCGATCTCCTTATAGCCCTTCACGCTTTTTTCGATCAGCACCTGATGCACGGGGGAGAGCCTGAAGGCGTTCACGCCGATCTCGACCAGCTCGGTTTCGTCGTTCGCGAAGCCGCCGCCCGTGCCGCCCAGCGTGAACGCGGGGCGCAGCACCACGGGGTAGCCGATCCGCTGCGCGGCGGCCTTTGCTTCGTCCAGGGAATAGGTGATCTCGCTCGGGATCACGGGCTCGCCGATGGATTGGCACATCTCCTTGAAAGCCTCGCGGTCCTCCGCGCGCTCAATGGAATCCGCCGGGGTGCCGAGCAGCTTTGTGCCGCACTCCTTCAGAATGCCCTTTTTTTCAAGCTGCATGGCAAGGTTCAGGCCCGTCTGCCCGCCGATGCCGGGCACGATCGCGTCCGGGCGCTCATAGCGCAGGATCTTCGCCACGTATTCGAGCGTCAGCGGCTCCATATAGACCTTGTCCGCGATGGACGTATCCGTCATGATCGTCGCGGGGTTGGAGTTCACGAGGATGACTTCATAGCCCTCCTCCTTCAGCGCCAGGCACGCCTGCGTACCCGCGTAGTCGAATTCGGCGGCCTGCCCGATCACGATGGGACCGGAGCCGATGATGAGAACTTTTTTGACGTCTGTACGTTTCATAAGGAACCTCCTTTGTATTGAAGACCGAAGGCGGAAGCCGGGTCTGAAAATCTGGAATTCAAGATTCAAAATACAAAATACAAAATTTCGGTGGCGCGGCGACGCCGCGCATTTTAAATGCCGACCGCAGGTCCCGCAATTTCTGTATTTTGCATCTTGCATTTTGCATTTACAAAATCATATACAGGTTTCAAGGTGCCGTCCGTAAACGGTCCATCCCTTAAACGGCGTGGCTCTGCCCTTGGAGCGGAAGGAGGCGGGGTCGACCGTATAGCGCTCGTGCAGGTCCCACACGCAGTACCCCGTTTCCGTCGGCAGGGAGAAGCGTTTCCGGGGGGCGATCGCCATCAGGTCGATGAGTTTTTCGAGGGACAGGACCCCGGTTCTGACCAGCTTCGTATACAGCACCGGAAATGCGGTTTCGAGCCCTACCACGCCGAAGGCGCTTTTTTCAAGGCCCCGGCTTTTTTCCTCCGCGCTGTGCGGCGCGTGGTCGGTGGCGATCATGTCGATCGTGCCGTCCAGCAGCCCCTCCAGCAGGGCCTCCCGGTCCTCGCGGGCGCGCAGCGGCGGGTTCATTTTGAAGCGCCCGTCCTCCTCGAGGTCGTTTTCGTCCATAACAAGGTAGTGCGGCCCGGTCTCGCACGTCACGTCCACGCCGCTTTTTTTCGCGTCGCGGATCAGGGACACGCTCTCTTTTGTGGAAATATGGCAGACGTGGTATTTCACGCCGGTGTCGGCGGCAAGCCGCAGGTCGCGCTCGATCTGTTCCCATTCGCTTTCGCTGCAAATGCCCCGGTGTCCGTGCGCCCGCGCGTAGGCGCCGTCGTGGATATAGCCGCCGCGCAGCAGGGAATTGACCTCGCAGTGCGCCGCAATGAGCTTATCCAGCGCCTTCGCCCTTTGCATTGCCTCGCGCATGAGACCCGCGTCCTGTACGCCGCGCCCGTCGTCCGAAAACGCGACCGCAAGGGGCGCCAGCGCCTCCAGATCCGCAAGCTTCTCGCCCCGTTCGCCCACCGAAATGGCGGCGTAAGGGTATGTGGGGATCGCCGCGTCGCGCCGGATGATTGCAAGCTGCCGTTCAAGATGCTCCGCGCTGTCCGGCACGGGGTCCAGATTCGGCATGGTGCAAACGGCGGTATAGCCCCCGGCCTTCGCCGCCTCGCTGCCGGTTTTGATGGTCTCTTTATAAGAAAAACCCGGCTCGCGAAAATGCACGTGCACGTCGCAAAAACCGGGAAAAACAGTATATTCACGGTCGGCGGAAAGTCCGGCCGACGCGGGCAGGATCGGGGCAAAACCGGGAAGCAGAGCGGATGAAAACACGTTGATCGCCATAGATCCTCCTATCAGAGAAAACGCCCCGCCGGGGTTCGGCAGGGCATGGAAATTCCTTGTTTGGGGAATATGCCATCTTGCCGATCTCTCTGTACCGACTTAAAGATTTTCTGTATTGTAGCACGTTCCCCCGCCGAAGTCAAGAGGGAAGCTTCGGAAATCGGGAAATTTACAGGTCATTCATTTTTATCGTCCGAAAGCCGGACCGGCGCCTGTACGGTCAGAAGCGAGCCGACCCTGAAACGCGCGGCGATCGGAAGCGCCCCGACCGCGCCGGAAAGCGTTTCCCCGTCCCCCGGCTGCAGAAGATACAGCGTATAGCCGACGGTTTTTTCGGAAAACGCGGATGCGGCGTGCGCCTTCTCCGACGCGGGGATGAACGCGATCAGCGCGTTCTCCGGGACCGACAGCCCGCTTAGCGTGACGGGGATCGGCAGGTGATTCTTCGCCGTAAGCGAAACGGTCGCGACCGTCAGATCCCCGGGACGAAGGCTCTCCCAGGAAAGCGCGTTATTCACATACAGAAAATGAGCGTCGTCCGTTTCGCCGCTTTTGATGCGGTCAAGATAGTATGCCGCGGCGGCTGCGCTCTCCTGCTGCTCGGGCAGCGGCCGAAGAACCGTGCGCGTCACGTCCGCTGGAAAGACAAAGAGCCATAAGAGCGCCCCGGCGAGCAGCGCGCAGACAAGCAGCAGGGGGATGATCTTTCGTTTCATGGTGACCTCCTGTATATTTTAATAAAAAATTAATAAATATAACAATAAAATATAAAAAATCTCTTGACGATTATGCTTAATTTGTTTATAATAAAAATACAAAAAAGGAGGTTGTGCAGATGAAAAAATGTATTAGGAAACTATTAACGATGATACTCTCAGTTTCTCTATGTATAGGATGCTCTGTATTCTCTTATGCGGAGTTTGATCCGGATCCAATTCCTGAAGAGGAACAAAGTGCAGTATATCAAGACTATTATGATGATTATGATAGAATTATAGCAAATGAATCTGAAAAAATCAAGAATGATTTTGATAATTATGCAAGAAATTGTTTTTTGAAAGCAGGTGCACCGGATTATCGTATGGTTCTACAGAGAGGCATGCGTAATTATTCAATAAATTCTATATACGCGAATTTTGACAGAACTGCTGCAGCTGCATATGCAGTTGCATATGCGCAAAGCCCTAATTCTTACTTTTTTACATTGGATGATGATTGTACGGGCTTTGTTTCTCAAGCAATTGCAATTGGTGGTGTTTATTCCTATATAAACTATGATTTTTCAAGTGTTCCTTGGCTTCGCAATTGGATTCTCGATACAGACTCAAATTACTGGTATATGATTCAAAAAGATCGTCCTCTTGGGCTTGGATCATTTTGGGTTTATTCAAATTCGTGGGGGATGGTTAGCAGTTTTAGAAGCTTTCACAAAATTCGTGCAGCATCAGGAACAAATTATTTTTCAGGCGTTTTGTCTGGAGGAACTCCAAATTATACAACAAATGAGTATACTAATTTTGAGTATAAGCTCAGAAAGTATGCAAAAGTCGGTCAGGTATGGCAATTTGATGACGAGCATTCTATAATCATTACAAAAGTTGTACAACAACCTGATGGATATAATTATGTTTGGTTTTCTTCGCATAGCAGTCCAAGATGTAATGAGGATATACAGACGTTTTTAACATGGGTTTACAATCATTCAAATGGGACAAGGTTAATTCATAGGCTTGATTTTAGTTGATTTTTAGGAAAGAAAGAATTCGGAAGATAAATCCGATAGGAAAGATAATAAAATAAAATAGGTAAAAAGGCTGCATCCTCAGGAAAAACCGGGGTTGCAGCCTTTGAATATGAAAGCTATTTCCTCATGCGGATCCTGCGCGCCCGCTGTTTCACGCGGCTTATTCGTCCTTCGGCATATTCGGATACGGTCCGTTCGGGAACACGGGCGGCGTGGGCTGCCCGAAGCCGTTGTTCAGGACGGGATTCTGCCCGTAGGGCTGGGGATTCTGATACGGTCCGTTCGGGAAGACCGGCGGCGTGGGCTGCCCGTAAACCGGGTTCTGCGCGTACCCCGGCTGCTGATAGCCCTGCGGATTCCGGTGTGTGGCGGGAGGATACCCCGGTTGCGGCTGGCCGTAGACCGGCTGCCCCTGCTGATATTGGGGCTGCCCCTGCGGATATTGCGGGTTCGGCTGCTGATATGGTGGGACGCCCTGCTGATTCGGGAACACGGGCGGCTGCGAGTAGGTCGGGACCTGCTGCGGCTGCGAAGCGGGCATGCCGCGCGTGACGGGCTGCTGTGCCGTATAGGCGTTCGGATCGATCGCGCCCTGCGCGTTTTGCGGCTGCACGGGCTGATACGCCTGCGGATTGACGCCGCCCTGCGGGGTCTGCGGCAGCGCCGCGGGACCGGCGTTCCCGTTCGCGGGGGGAACGGTCATGTCGCCCGCCTGCTTGGCGGTAAGCGTCTGGTGCAGATTGCGCGAGAGCAGCACGCCCCCGGAGGAAGCGACCATCTGCTCGATTCGTTCCACGCGCCGCTTCAGCGGCTTTTTGACCGCGACGCCGGTGAAGCCCTCCAGGTCCATATCGTCCCCGTATACGCCGGGCAGGAAGGCGAACTTGATGAACGCCTGGATCCGGATCATGTTCCCCGGGAAGGAGACGGACACGAACGACGGGGCGCTCACGATGCCCACGCCCTTCTTGAACAGGTCCTCCCCTTTATAATTGGTATAGTCGTAGCCCTCCAGCTCCAAATAGCGGCGGATCTGCGGAAACAGCGCCTGCTGCGGCTGTGTGATCTGAAATACGCTTTCGTAACGGGACATCCCGAACCATCCTTTCTGCAACAAAAAATATGCGGGTCTGTAAGTTGATTGTAGCATTCACGCCGGCAGTCTGTCAAGTGCTTTTCGTCGGGGCTTGCAAAATGCGCCGGAATGGGGTATCATAGAAGCTGAGCTTCCGAAAGAGCTTGCGAAAACGAATGATTCGATGGGGGGAGTCCTTTTGTCCGTTCTCATCTGTCCCGTCTGCGGGGAAAGGCTGCGCCCCGCGCCGGGGGCGCTCCGCTGCGAAAAGCGCCACAGCTTCGATATCGCCCGGCAGGGGTACGTCAACCTCCTGCCGCCCGCGCCGTCGTCCCGCCGCCACGGGGACGATCTCGCCATGGTCGCAGCCCGCACCGCCTTCCTGAACACCGGGGCCTATGCGTCCCTGCGCGACGCGCTGTGCGAAGCGGCGCTGCGGTACGCGGCGGCTGCGCCCGTCCTGCTGGACGCCGGGATCGGGGAGGGGTACTACACCGCCGCCGTCATGTCCGCCCTTTCCGCCGCCGGGAACGCGCCCGCCGTGATCGGGGTGGATATCTCCAAAACCGCGCTGGCCGCCGCTGCCCGCCGCTTCCCGAAGGCCGATCTGCTGCGCCCGGGAACGGATCGGACGGACCTGCCGCCCGTGACCCTTGCGGTCGGCAGCGTATTTCATTTGCCGGTCCCGGACGCCTCCGTCGATTTGCTGCTCTCCGTGTTCGCGCCGGACGCGCCGGAGGAATTCCTGCGCGTGCTGAAGCCCGGCGGGGTCCTGCTGCGCGTGGAGCCGGGGCGGCGCCACCTGATGGGCCTGAAGGCTGCCGTGTATGAAAACCCGTACCTGAATCCCGCGCCGGACTACGCCCCGCAGGGCTTTGCTGCTTTGGAGACCGGGGAGCTGGCCGGCAGCCTGACCCTGACCGACCCGGCGCTGATCCGGGCGCTCTTCCTGATGACGCCCTATTACTACAAGACCTCCCGCGACGATCAGGCGAAGCTGGAGGGACTGTCGTCCCTGACCACGGAGATCGCCTTCACGGTGTTCTGTCTGCGGAAAATATGAACGATTTATGACACCTTCGCGGAGGGATTTTGAAGAAAATGTGACGGAATTCACTCTTGCAATCCCGGCGCCCGTATGATATGATAGCCTTGGAAAAATAAGGGACGTACGCCCCGGAATTGGAGTGTTGATTATGCGTTTTCTGAAACAATCGATTGCCGTGCTGCTGGCGCTTGTGAGCGTGCTGCTGCTGTTTGTCCCCGCCGTGCTCGCCGAGGAGCACGTGCATGAATGGAACGAGGGTACCGTGGTGCGCGAGGGTACCTGCAGCCAGCAGGAGGTTACCGAATACGAGTGCGCGGTCTGCCACCAGAAGCGCCGCGAGCTGACCGGCTACGGCGAGCACCTGCACACCCGCGTGGTCGGGGAACGGGCCGCCACCTGCACCACGAAGGGCTACACGGGCGATACCTATTGCGACGACTGCGGAAAGCAGATCGCCGCGGGCAGGGAGATCGACTTTGCCGCCCATACTCCCACCGAGGTGACGACTGTCGCCCCCACCTGCACCGAGGCGGGGTACGATGAATCCGTCTGCGCCGTCTGCAATATGCGCTTCAAGAGCAACAAGGTCGAGGCGCTCGGGCACACGGACGCCGACAAGGACGCGAAATGCGACCGCTGCGGCACCTCCCTCGCGTATGCAGGCTCCGGCAGCGACGTCTGCAAGGTCTGCGGCAGGGTCCATAACCTCGATCTCGCCGACCGCCTGCTCGGCGCGTGGCACACCCTGACCTATGTCTTCAACAATGCGTGGAATTCCTTCGTCGGGTTTTTCCAGGGGCTGGGGAAATAAGCCGGTCCAAATCGGAATATCTTGAGAAGAACGGGATGCTTCGGCGTCCCGTTTTTTTTGAATGAGAAATAAAAAATAAAAATTGCGGGACCTGCGGTCGGCATTGTAAGCCGCGCGAGCGCGGCGGGTACACGGGTACATGGGTGCGTGGGGACACGGGATCGCGGAATGCAGGAGGTATCATACAAAAGATCGAAGTCCGTGGCGGCATTTGAAAAATACGGATCGGGGCGGTTCGGGAGCAGAGAGAGGAGACCGGAGGCGAATGCGTTTGTCCACACTGTCCACACTGTCCACACTGTCCACACCGAAAATGAGAAGGTTATGAAAAAAAGAAAACGGAAGAAAAAATCAAAAAACATGTGTGGACAGTGTGGACAGTGCGGACACTGAAAAGGTTATAGAGAAGATGAAGATATAGATGATATAGATAAATATATATTCTAACTGTTGTTTCATTAATTTTGTATTTTGCATCCTGCATTCCCATCCCGCGCACCCGATTCCCGCCGGGCTGCGCCCGGCTCCCTCGGCCCTCGGCCCCCAGCCCTCGGCCCTGTTTTTATTCCATCTTGACAGAACCCGAAAACTATTATAGAATGAATCTGTATAACATTATCAAGGACTGGGGGAGAGCCCATGACGGCGTTGCTACAAAAGGGGATCGGCATCCTTACGGACGTGAAGACCTATTGGCGGCAGCCGCGGCCCGGGGAATACGTCCCGTATCGGGAGATCGTCAAGCTGTCGATCGGTTGGATGGCCCTGCTGATGTCGATCCAATGGACCATCGGGTTCGCGGCGGGCCAGCAGTTTACCGGGATGACGCTCGGCATGACGAACGATGAAGAGGTCGTGATGCAATACGTCTGCCTTGCCATCGGCTATCTGGTCACGCCGCTCAACGCCTGGATCATAGACAATCTCCGCTCCAAGGACGGCAAGTACCGCGTGTTTATCAAGCTCGCCGTCCCGTCCATGCTCCTGACGCTCGTCTCCCTCTGGCTGCCCTATGAGCAGATCAGGGGCGTTTCCCGCTATCTGATGATCGCCGTGCTGTTCGTCGTGGGGCAGGTGCAGGGCTACGTGCAGAGCTGGGTGAACACGGGCGTGACCAATATGGTCCACGTCATTACGCCGAATTCGCAGGAGCGCACCAAGATCATGGCGATCACGTCCATCATCTACTCCATGGGCTATACGATCAACAACGTCTATTACCCGCTGATGGTGGATATCCTGAGCGACAACGGCGACAAGTACAACATGCGTTATTTCCGCGGCGCCTATACCCCCGTGGCGCTGCTGATGCCCATTGTGCTCGTCGCCTATTTCGGCACGCGCGAGCGGCTGGTCCTGCCGAAGTCCCGGATCACGAAGATGAGCTTCGTCGGGTCCATGCGGGCGGTCGCAGGCAACAAGATCTTCTGGATCAAGTGCGCGGACGGCTGGAACGACTTTTTGGAGGGCGCGAAGGGCAACGTCTGGGACTGGATGGTCTACCGCGCGCACATCATGAAGTCCACGACCTACGGCATTCTCAACACCATCGCGTATAACGCGAACTTCTGGGGCATGCTGCTCTCGCCCTGGTTCATTAAAAAATTCGGAAAAAAGAAGATCAAGATCTTCAAGAATATCGTGCAGATCGTTCTGATCGCGTCTTACTTTTTGTTCTATAAAAGCACGTGGGCGGGCGTCGGCCTGTTCATCGTCAACACCATCGACCGCTTCGTGGACACCGGCAACGTCATCGACGCCGCCATTGAATCCGATATGCGCGATAATCAGCAGTACCTGATCGGCGAGCGCATCGACGGCGCGTTCGGTTTCATTCAGTCCTATGCCGGCGGCGTGATCGGCGCGGTGACGGGGCTGTTCCTCCCGTGGGTCTATAAAAAGAAGGGCTATGACGGCACGGACCATTCGGTGCTGGACCTCTATAAAAACTACGACGAGTCGAAGCCGGTGTCCGCACAGACCAAAAACGAGAAATCGGTCCTGTATTCGCTCATGGATACCCTGCTCGGCATTTCCGTGTTCGGCGCCGCCGTGGACGTGCTGCCGTGGTTCGCTTACGACATCACCGAAACCGGGCAGAAGAGCATGCTGCGCGTGATCCGCATCCGTACCCTTGTGGAGGATCGGGACGCCGGGGCCGACATGGAGGAATCCGCCTATATCGAGGGGTGTGAAGCCATCATCCGCGCACGGCAGTATAAGAACGCCGCCAAGGTCGGGGTCCCGCACCGCAGCACGGTTTCCGTCGCCCGCCACCTGCCGAAGAACACCGAAGAGGAAAAAGCGGTCCGCGCCGCCGCGATCGCCGGGGCAAAAAAGGCCATCGAGGATGCGAAAAGCCATAATGAAGAGGTGGAGATCTCCGCGTTTGTCAACCGGGAGCTTTCCCGCTTTGAAACGCCGTTCGGCAAGGCGCAGCTTCAGCTTGTGCGGGATATCGTCGCCGCCGGGCCCGCCCGGTTCTTTGATGAGACGGAGCACTTCATCGCCGCCGCCGAGGCGCTGCCCCACGGCGCGACCAAGGAGGAAAAGATCTGGCGGAAGCAGGAGATCCGCAACGCCCACGCGATGTTCCGCGCCGGCAGACTGGCAGAAAAGTATTATCCCGAGGGCGTCGTGCCCTTCGATCCCGCCGCGGCGGAAGCCGCCTATAACCTGCCGGACGATACGAAGGAGCTGGCAAAGCGCCGCCGCAGCGCCATGAAGGAGGCCGCGAACGCGCAGAACGTGTATTCCCAGGTCGCCTCCCCCTATCTTTCCGCCCGCCGCACGCTGGATCTCTACGAGGGCTATCAGGATCTGGATTCCCTGATCTCCGATTACGACAGGGTGGTCGCCGAACGCGCCGCCCGCCACGCCGCCGAACGGGAACGCGACGAAAAGCTTGCCGAGGAGCGCCGCTTTGACCGCGAACGCGCCAAGGCCGAAAAGAAGCTGAAAAAATGATGTTCTTTGAGACCGAAAACCTGCGGGACGGCGAGATCCGGCTCGTCCTGCACCATACAAACCCGGCGGACCCGACCCGGTTCGGGCTGCCGACCTATTACTTCCGGATCTGCGACGAGGCGGGGCAAACGCTCGGCTGGTGCGACTTTCGGGTCGGGACGAACGAAGATACCGGCTATGCCGGGCACGTCGGCTATCAGATCGAGCCGCCCTTCCGGGGGCGGCATTACGCCGGCAAGGCGGTCCGCCTGCTGCTGAAGCTGGCGGCTATGCACGGGATGGACCATATCCTTATCACCTGCGACCCGGAGAACGCCGCCTCCGCCAAAACCTGCCTCTGGGCGGGCGGTCAGCCTTGCGGCACCGTCCTTCTGCCCGCCGACCATCCGCTGTATGAAGCGGGCGTCAGAACCGCCGAGCGCGTATTCCGGTTTGAAACGTAAGGCCGCCGGTATTTCACGTTTTCACTTCACTCATCAAGTGATAAAATAAGAATAGAACGAAAGGAGCCCTTATTATGATCAAGATCGTCGCGAAGAAACGCGTCAGGCCCGGCAAAATGGAAGAATTTCTCTCGACCGCGAGGGAGCTCGTCGAAAAGAGCCGCGCGGAGGAGGGCAACGTCTTTTATACGCTGAACCGCTCCCTGCAGGAGGAAAACGTGCTGGCTTACGTCGAATGCTGGAAGGACCGCGCCGCCATCGCCGCGCACAACGAGGCCGAGCATTTTAAGCGCCTGGTGCCGGTGCTCAACGCCATGTGCGAGGAAGCGGTCCTGCCCGAGCTGTATGAGGAGCTCGATCTGTGACCGGGATCACGGTCAGGCCTGTGTCGGCGGAGGTGCTGGAGGAGATCCTGCCCGTTTACGCCTACGCGCGCGAGCAGATGAAGCGGACCGGCAACCCCAACCAGTGGGGCGACGACAAGCCGACGGCGGCGGAGCTGCTGCGGGAGATCCGCCGCGGGACCCTGTTCCGGATGGATGAAAACGGAGTCCTTCTCGGCGTGTTCGCCTTCATCCTCGGCGAGGACCCCACCTACCGCGTGATCGACGGCGCATGGCTCAGCGACGCGCCCTACGGCACGATCCACAAGGTCGCCAAGGCCCCCGGCGCGCGGGATTTCCTGACCAAGGTCGTCGATTGGTGCAGCCGCGTCTGCCGGAACCTGCGCATCGATACCCACGCCGACAACGCCGTGATGCAAAAGGCCATCCTGAAAAACGGCTTCACCTACTGCGGGGTCATTTACCTTGCCGACGGCAGCCCCCGGCGCGCGTATCAGAGAGTGGACGCCGGTGTATGAATATCGGACAGAAAGAACAGGGACGCCCGCGGGCGTCCCTGTGGTATTTATGCGTTGTTTTTCGCTGTTGTGATCGAGGCGATCAGTTTTCGACGGATGGTCCCGCACTTGCCTGACACCGTTTTGTACTGTATTTCTGAAAGAGAATGCACCTTATATAATACTTCTAACCAGTATTCTGTTTCGTAGCATTCCTTCAGCGAGATCTCCAGTTTGCTGATAAAATCCGCGCGGCTATGCGCGTATTTTGCTTCGTGTGCGTTGGCGCCAATGGAGGAACAGGAACGCAGAAGCTGATTGGTAAAAACAGATTTTCCTTTTATGGTATCGCATAGTTCCGTTATTTCCACTGTCAGCTCAACTGCAAGATCTTTTATTGACATATCATCCATGTATTTGCAGTCCTTTCGGTCGGTTCATTCTATCGCGCCGCAGGCATATCGCCCCGTAAGGGCATATCGCATCCCGCAGGGATATATCGCGCCGCAGGCATATCGCGCCCCGCAGGGGCATATCGCATCCCGCAATTGTTCCGGCGATATGTTTGCTCGCGCAAACGCGATATATTTGCTGTGCAAATGCGATATGTTTGCTTGCGCAAACGCGATATGATATAAATTCCCGGGTGCCGCGATCGGTATCCGCTATTCTATTTGGGGAATTTATATCGTGAAGATAGACAGGATCCTGTGAACAAAATACACAAGCTTTGCGAAGAACCCGCCGTGCGTCTGCCCGCAATAGGCGCACAGCTCGCCGTCCGGCGTTTGGACCGTCGCAGCCGAGGCCGCGTTGTAGGGCGTTTGCCCGCCGGGGGTGCCGAGGCCCAGCGTAGAGCCGGGGAGGGTACCGGCTTTTCCGTAATCCCACGCCCTGAAGCCGAGCCCGAGCGCGGGGGAGTCGGCAGCCAGCGTGAAGTCGAAGCCTTCGGGGTCCCTGAACAGGGGGTCTTTGGTCGTCTCGTTATGAATAAAGCCCCTGCGTTTCGCTGCCGCCAGCGTGAGCCTGCCGCTGCCCCAGCCGGTCTCGAAGAAGACCTTCTCCCCGAGGCTGAGGTCCCAGAACAGGTTGTCGTGCTCCTTAAAGTGGGTCTTCTTCTCCATGTTGGTATAAACGGGGCAGCCGGAATCGGTCAGAAAGACGTTGCGGTAAACGCGGGCGGTGATCCCGTCCTGCTTCGTTTTGGTACCCACGCTGAACACGCCGTCGGGACTCAGCGCCGCGATATTGTTGCGGATCACGTTATCCCGCGCGTAGTGGATGTTGAAGGAATTGGACCCGCAGGCGTAGACAAGGTTCTTTTCCACAACGATTTCGCTGCTGCCCTCGTCGAGGTAAATGCCCCAGCCGCCGTAGCCCTGCTCGCCGGGGTCGGCGGAGACGTTGTGGATCACGTTGCCGGACAGCACGGTGCCGGGCTGGATACCGAGCGTATAGATGCCGCCCATATCCGACAGCCAGCCCTGCCCGATATGATAGATCAGGTTGTCCGCCACGGTGACGTGATTCGTCAGGTGATGCGTATAGCCCCAGGTCCAGCCGACGGAAACGGCGGTGTAATAGCCGTCCGTGATCTCGTTATTGCGGATCTCCGCCCCGTCGCAGAAGGTGACGTGCACGCCCACGGCGCAGAAGAACTTGCGCCCGTAGCCCTTGATGAGGTTGTTGACGATGCGGATATCCCCGGTCACGCCCGGTTCCCCGGGGTTGCCGTTGACGCCGCCGGCGAACACGCCCGCCGCGGCGAGCTCCCGGAACACGCAGTTTTCCACCGCCGCGTGGGTAACGCCCTCCAGGAATTTGACCGCGGTGCCGCCAAGCGCCCGGAATTCACAGTTCGTAAAGCGCACGTTTTCGCTGTCCGTCACGCTCACAACGCCCGTCACGTCGATCGCCGCCTGCGGGAAGTCCATGCCGTAGCCCGCCATCCAGCCCTCGCCCGTGTGCTCCGGGAGCGTCCAGTCGGTGTTTTGGAACACGATATGCCGGAATTCCACGTCCCTTACGCCTTCAAGCGTCAGCAGGCGGTCGTTCACGGCGGCGTAAAGCGTCAGGTTCGCCGCCGTCTCCCCGTCGCGCGGGACGTAATAAAGCATACCGGCGCCTTGATCCAGGAACCATTCGCCGGGGGCGTTCAGCGCCTCCCTGACGTTTTCCAGATAAAAGCGGTCCCCGGGGCGGATCAGCATGGCGCTGGGGCGGGACATCGTCAGCTTGCCGGCCGCCCTGTCGTACGCCGAAAGAAACGCCAGCTCGTCGTGCCAATAATGCAGGATCCGCACCTGAACGGCCGTGGGATCGGACAGCTCCGGCAGGGAAGCGGGGTCCGCGAAAAACGCCCGCTGCCCGCGCGTGAACTCCCACGGGGTGGTTTCCTCCGTCCACAGATCGTCGGCGGGGGAGGTCTCGGCCACGGTCAGATAACCGCTTTCGGGGAAGCGGGTCACGGGCAGCAGCCCGTTTTCGTCGAACAGGGAGGTGAAGGACGCGGGGTCGGTTTCGGCAAGCCGCTTTTGAAAGACCCGCACGCCTCCGAGGGTCCCCTCGGCAAAGCCGGTCACGGGCACCGCGCCGGTGAAGCGCACGTCCCCGTCGCCGAAGGCGTCAAAGGTCACGCGATCCCTGTCCGCAGCCGTCAGGGTCAGGGGCTCCGGCAGAATGTAGTCCCCGGCGCGGAACAGCACCGTGACCGGCTGTCCGTCGTCCGGCAGGGCGCGCAGCCTCTCCTTCGCGCCGTAGGGCGTGCGCAGGGGCAGGTCTTCGGTCCCGGGGTTTCGGTCGTCCCCGGCGGGGGACACGTAAAGCGTCGTCATAGAGGCCTCCTTCGCTGAAACAGCAGGCAGGGCGGCGGCCAGCAGCGCCGCCGTCAGCAGCAGACTCAACAGGCGTTTGATGCGGTTCATGGGATCGTCTCCTTCATTCTTGCGGCAGGGACACTTCTGCGGGAGCGACGCTGCCGCCTTACTTCCATTATAACGGGCAACCCGCCCGCTGTCAACGCCGGGGCGCCTCTCTTTTCAGGTCTTTTTGCGAAAAACCGCCCGCGCGCTTTACAAGAAAATGAAACGGTGGTATACTGAAGGCAAGACCAAAAAGGGAGGCCCTTGCCATGCTGCTGAAAATCAAAGCCCTGTTCTGCCTGCTGCAGGCGGTGCTGATGGCGATCTCGCACGTTTCTGTATACGATTCCAATTTCAAACGGTGGGCGGACCGCGCCGCGCTGTCCGTCACGGGCGTGGAGCATTTCTCCTTCGCGCCGATCGAGGCGGAGGCGATTCCCGTGACGGCTTCGGAAAAGGCCCGCTG
>CACZGD010000022.1 GCA_902780565.1 Oscillospiraceae bacterium | reverse complement strand
GCAAAGAATGCGCGCCAGTTGATCGCGTCCAGGCCTGCCGGCGGATTATCATAGGATGTGAAATTGTAGGCAAAGGGGCCGCTGTTTGTAAAGAGCTGAGAACTGAACAGTGTTTCTCTGAGCTCCGGGAACTTTTGTATCAGACGGAACACTTCCATATGTACGGGCTCCTGTGAGAGCCCCTGCTGGATCACACCTTTAATATGCACATATCCAAAGGAGCCGCCCCATTCCATGGCTTCTTCAAGATAACGGCCGTTTGCTCCGCCGTGTACAAAGCTGTGGGAAGGATCATATTTGATTTTCAAACCGGGCACTTCGGGAAGCACCAGCTTCCATTGCTCCGGAGTACGGATATAATTGCCGCCGATCATGCAGTTGACAATGGACACGTCCATTCCGCGGTCCTCTGCTTCGGTTACGATCTTGCGAAGCGCATGAATGGCCGCAGTAATGTTCTGATAATAAGTCAGTTCCGGTACCCAGGCTGCGCTGGCCAGATAGTGCTTCGCACCGAGAGCTTTACCGAAATCCATAATGGCGATGACGTTTTTCCATTCTTCCGGGTCGATACTTCCGTCTTTTGCGATCACAGGACTTCCCCAGCGTCCGACAGCTGCCGTCGGGATCCCGGTACGGGCACTTGCCTCCTGGCATTCGGGAAGCTTAGCCAGAACCTTTTCTGTGGGAACTCCGAAAATGGGCACCGGATTGCAGTCAAACTCCAGGAAATCCAGCCCCAGATCTTTTGCGTAAGAAAAACTCGCAGCTTCAGGCTGCGCAATAATACCAAGTCTCATCTGATTCACCTCCTGATGGCTCCATCATATCAATTTATGTATCAGCCGTCAATGACTCTGACGCCAAAACCGGCATATTTTTGAAATCGATTCATATTGACAAAGTGCGATATGTTTATGTATAATTACGCTTGTTTTACGGAGATCTGCTGATCTAAAGGGCAGGACAGATCCGGAAAACAGCGTTTTCAGTACTGATGGGAGGAAAGTGTTGTTATGGCGACGATCAAGGATGTGGCGGCGGAAGCCGGTGTTTCCGTCGGAACAGTTTCCAAGGTCCTTCGGCAGGTCAATGTGAAGGAGAAGAATTACAAAAAGGTCATGGACGCGATAGAAAAGCTGGACTACCGCATGAATGCATATGCGCAGGTACTGCGTACTTCGCGGACATTTACCATCGCGATCATCGTACCGGATCTGACGAATCCCTTCTTCTGCGCACTGGTATGCTATGTGGAACAGATCCTCGGCGCCATCGGTTACCGGCTGCTTTTATGCAATTCCCAGTATAATGAAGGCCGGGAAAAGCATTATATCGAAATGGTCCGCCAGAACATGGTGGATGGTCTGATCGCGCTGTCCTACGCGAATCTGGAAGAGTACGAAAAGATCGATTTTCCCTTTGTTTCAATCGATCGGAATTTCGGCAACCATGTGACCTGCGTCAGCTGTGATAACGAAGCGGGCGGAAGACTGGCAGCAAAAGTATTGCTGGAAAAAGGCTGCAGAAAACCTGTATATCTTCATAATGGCGTGCGTTCCGGTGACATCCGCAAGCGCTGGACCGGTTTTAAAAGTGTCTTTGACGAAGCAGGGATCAATGTAAAACGTATTAACTTTGGCAACGAAACGACACTCACAAATATCCGGATCCATCTGATCGGAGAGGAGCTGGAGCGGCTGGTAAGCTCCGACGCCTTTGATTTTGACGGGATCTTTACCAGTTCGGACGTAGTCGCTCTTGTAGTGAAGAAAAAGCTGGAACAGCTGGGCTTTGCCATTCCTGAAGAGGTCCAGCTCATCGGCTATGACGGTCTGAGAGAAATGAACATCGGAGATTACTATGTATCCACCATCGTCCAGCCGGTAAAGAATATTGCGATGGCCTGTGTGGAGAACCTGCTCAATCAGATCGATAAGAAACCTTACCAGAAACGAATCCGTCTTTCTGTCAGTTTCGGAGACGGAGGAACAACAAAATAAACAACAGGATAACTGAATGGATCATGGGTACCGGGATTTCTGAAAAACCGGTACCCGTTTTTGTCAGAAAAGGTATTGACAAATGGGCGATGCGCGTGATAGCATGGAAACGAGAAAATGAATCGATTCATAATGAAACGGTATAAATTTGGTTTATGTGAATCGATTCAGCAGGATTCCTGAAAAGGACACCAGAAAAAGGAGGATGATTTATGAAGAAAATCGTTGCTATGATGCTGGCAGCGGTAATGGTGCTCATGCTTTTCGCAGGCTGCGGAGCTGTGCCTGCCACAAATGATGGCGGCAGCAAGCCGGCGGAAGCGGACTCGGAAAAAGAGGATGAGGGAGCTGAAGCTGAAGCTGAATCTTCTGACCTTCCCAAGGTTACAGTAGAAGTGATCTGCGGCTCTGTGCCGTCTGAAACAGAAAGTATTCAGGCAGCTATTTCCGAGATCACAAAAGAGTACGGCTTCGTTGTGGAACTGCTTCCGATCGAGATCGGTAATGCGGCTACCCAGCTGAACCTGCTTCTTTCAGGCGGTGATGATACTCTGGATATCTACACCACCATCGGCGTTACATATAATACTGCTGTGAACAACGGCCAGGCGCTGGAACTGACAGATCTTCTCAAGGATTACGAAGCGGAAATGAAGACCGCGCTGACAGAATCTGTTTACAATTCCGGTTACCTGAGCGGTAAGCTTTACGGCGTTGGCCGTCTGTTGGACCAGGCTTCTACGCCTTGCTACAGCATTCGTGCGGACATTGCCGAACAGTACGGCTACAAGAATGGCGACAAGATCGATCTTGACATATTGACAGAGCTTTTCGCGAAGATCCGTGCGGATTATCCTGATATTCCGCTGATCGGACCGAACAACGGCCAGCCCAATATCGGCGACTCCAGAGTTGACGCTCTGAACAACAAGCTTGGCGTTCTCGGCAATTATGGCCAGGATGAGACCGTCATCGATTATCTTACCCGTGAGGATCGAAGGCAGGAGCCCTGCGACCGACGCGATCATTCACGGCTTCTTGTGATCGGCAAGCATTCCGGCAAACTGGAACACCGTCATTTTTACGATATTGTCGACTTTCTGCAGCCCGGCGACTGTCTGGTTCTGAATAATTCCCGTGTTCTGCCCGCGCGTCTTTACGGCATAAAAGAGGGGACCGGCGCAAACGTAGAATTCCTTTTGCTGAACAACAGGGGAGACGACGTTTGGGAGTGCATCGCCGGTCCCGGGAAGCGCGCAAAGGAAGGGACCCGTTTTGTGTTCGGCGATCGCGTTCTGGTCGGCGACGTATTACAGGTCCTTAATAACGGGAACCGGCTCGTCAAATTCACGTATGAAGGGATTTTTCTCGAACGTCTGAACGAGATCGGCGAAATGCCGCTTCCGCATTATATCACGCATAAGCTGGAGGACAAGGAACGCTACCAGACTGTATACGCAAAACCTGCGGGATCCGCCGCCGCGCCGACGGCAGGGCTGCACTATACGCCCGAGCTGCTGGAAAAGATCCGCGAAAAGGGCGTAAAGATCGCCTATATTACGCTGCACGTCGGCATCGGCACCTTCCGTCCCGTCAAGGCGGAAAACATAGAAGACCACGCCATGCACTATGAGAACTACTCGATCTCGGAAGAGGCCGCATCGCTGATCAATGAAACGGAGGCTGCCGGCGGCAGGATCATCTGCACAGGGACGACCTGCTGCAGAACGCTGGAATCCGCAGCGGATGAAAACGGGCTCGTGCATGCGGGCAGCGCTGCGACCAATATTTTCATCTATCCCGGCTATCGCTTCAAATGTATGGACGAGCTGATCACGAATTTCCATCTGCCCGAAAGCACGCTGATCATGCTGGTCTCCGCGCTTTGCGGGCGGGAAAATATTCTCAACGCCTACAGTGAAGCCATCCGCGAGCGATATCGCTTCTTCAGCTTCGGCGACGCGTGCTTTATCACAGACGCGATCTGAGCCGTTATTCTTTGGAGGACTTATGTATAAGCTGATCAAAAAAGTCGGCAGCGCACGTTTAGGGGAATTTGAAACCGTTCACGGGACCGTAAAAACGCCGGGATTTATGAACGTCGCTACCGTTGCCGCGATCAAGGGCGGGCTTTCCTCGCTGGACCTCGAAACGATCCATACGCAGGTCATGCTGTGCAATACCTATCATCTGCACGTCCGCACCGGGGATGATACCATCAAATCGCTCGGCGGCCTGCACCGGTTCACCGGGTGGAAGGGGCCGATCCTGACGGACTCCGGCGGATTTCAGGTGTTTTCTCTCGCGAAGCTCCGGCAGATCAAAGAAGAAGGCGTGACCTTCAATTCCCATATCGACGGCAGACGCATCTTCATGGGTCCGGAGGAAAGCATGCGCATCCAGTCGAATCTCGGCTCCACGATCGCAATGGCGTTTGACGAGTGCGTGGAAAATCCCGCAAAATACGATTACGCAAGACTCTCCTGCGAACGGACCACCCGCTGGCTGCTCCGCTGCAAGGAGGAGCACGAGCGCCTGAACTCGCTGCCGGATACCGTGAATCCGCATCAGCTGCTGTTCGGAATCAATCAGGGCTGCACCTATGATGATCTGCGAGTCAAGCACATGATCGAGATCGCAAAGCTGGACCTTGACGGCTACGCGATCGGCGGGCTTGCCGTGGGTGAGCCGACTGAAGAAATGTATCGGGTCATCTCCGTTGTGGAACCCTATATGCCCGCGGATAAGATCCGCTATCTGATGGGGGTCGGCACGCCGGGCAACATTCTCGAAGCCGTGAAAAGGGGAGTCGATCTGTTCGACTGCGTCATGCCTTCCCGCAACGCGCGGCACGGTCATCTTTTTACGTTCAGCGGCGTGATCAACATCAATAACGCGAAATACGAAACGGACACCCGCCCCATCGAGCCCGGCTGTGATTGCCCGGTTTGCAGATCGTTCTCCCGCGCCTATATCCGGCATCTTGTGAAAGCAAAGGAAGTACTGGCGCTGCGCCTGTGCGTGATGCACAATCTTTATTTCTATAATACGCTCATGGAGCGCATCCGTGAGGCGCTCCGAAACGATACCTTTGAAGATTTTTACAACCGGCATATCGGCATAATTGATAAAAGAGCGGCGGATTGACCGGTTTTGCAAAAAAAGACTTGCTTTTTTGCCCGGGGATATGTATAATTGATTTATCACTATTTTGGAGGAATTCTATGTTTGGTACTTACTTATGCGCATTAGGTGGGCAAGGCGGCGATGCCGGCGCGACCGGCAATACAGGCAGCGGCATGATCTGGATGCTTGTTATTTTCGCGTTGATGTTCGGCGTCATGTATCTCACCAGCATCAGACCGCAGAAAAAGCGGCAGCAGGAGGAGCAGAAGCTGCGCGACTCCGTGCAGATCGGCGACGACATCACCACCATCGGCGGCATCACCGGCAGGATCGTCACCGTGAAGGAAGATTCCATCGTGATCGAGACCGGCGCGGATAAGACCCGCATGAAGCTGATGCGTTGGGCAATCCAGACCAACAACACCGCATCCGAACGTCTTGCGCAGGAAAAGGCCGCACTTGATGCTGCCAAGGCGCAGGAAAAGGAAGAAAAGAAGGCCGGTAAGCGCAGAAGCAAAAAGAGCGATATCGACGAAACCAAATAATTCTGAAGGGACCGATCTTTTGCTCGGTCCTTTTTTCATATATCGGACTGCCCGTTCATACGTATGGTACAGAAAGAGATCTGAAAGAACAGGAGAGACCTTGACCATGCGTATGAAAACGACTCACTCCAACTCCCGCGCACAGCTTACCGCCCTTGGGCTCGCACTGCCCTGCGGCTTGCTGCTGACGTTCCTGATCCTCGCAAGCGCCGCGCTTCTGATCACAAAGAAGGACGTCGATGAGAAATACTACGCCCCGATTTTTGCCGCTGCCGTCTGTCTCGGCGGGTGCCTGACCGCCGCCGTTTTCACAGGGAAATCGAAAATGAAGGGGATCCTGTCGGGACTGCTTTCCGGCATCTGCCATGCGGCGCCAGTCTACCTGATCTGCGCCCTCCTCAATAGGGAGTTCTTTTCCGTCAGCCTGATCTGTATGCTCCTGCTCTCGGTTGCGCTGTCTGCGGCGACCGGGATCCTGATCCGGAATCTGCGCCGCTGAGCGCACAGGAGGGAAGTCCCATGAAACGGATCATGTTTTATAAAGCGGGAACAAAAAAAGAGAGACAGCTGTCAGGCGGTCGTATTACAAAGGAAAGCGGGACCGTTCTGCTTTTGACCGCGTTTCTGTGCGGGTCTTTGCTTGGCGCATTCGCTGCGGTTTCCGGAAAAACAGTCGGCGGAACCGAAACAGCCGAAACGCCGCTATCCATATTCCTGAAACATCTGCTGCTGTTCGTCGGCATGGAGCTGGTATCCTTCTTTCTCTCCACCGGTCCCTGGGGCGCGCTGTTCCTGCCGACAGTGCCGCTGTTCCTCGGTCTGTCCTCCGCCCACCTGCTGACGGTTCTTCTGATACAGAACGGTTACGCCGGAGCGGCGGTGTTCGCAAAAAGCTACCTGCCCACATATCTGATCGCCCAGACGGCTTTGCTTCTGTACGTTTGGGTCGGGAAGGGATTCAGCAGATCGTTGGCAGAGATGTTCAAAGGACGCGGAAGCCAGCAGCCGGAGACCAAAAGCTTCCTGCTTTTCAGCGGGGTTATCCTGCTCGTTCTGATCGGCGCGTCGGCGTTGACGCTGTTCACGGTCTCGAACGACTAAAACATGACGCCCTCATCGACCGGATGAAGGCGCCTTTTTCATTTCTTTTGTGTAAAATCCGCAAGGGGATTGGAATCCACCGCGTCTTTAAGGCGCTGATCGACGATATGCGTATAGATCTGCGTCGTATTGAGATTCTCATGCCCGAGGATCTCCTTCAGCTCCAACAGATCGACCTTCCCGGTCTGATACATCAGCGTTGCGGCCGTATGACGCAGTTTGTGTACAGAATACCCCAAACCGCCAAGCTCTGCCTTATCCAGATACTTTTTCACCAGATGCTGAACAGACTCTCTGCTGATCCGCTGCTTCCGATCTGACAAAAACAGCGCATATCTGTCTTTGACGCCGTCTTTCGGACGTACGCGCATATAGGCATTCAAGGCGGCGACACAGGCATGATTCAGATAAACCGTGCGTTCTTTATTACCTTTGCCCGTGATGACCATGGTTGCCGTATCGGCTGTAAGGCGGATCTTGTTATAATCCATGGAAACAAGCTCCGAGAGCCGGAGACCGCAATTGAGGAAAAACGTCAGGATGCAGTAATCACGTTCCTTGTTCGGGCCGTCCACACTCATCAGAAGCTTTTGCGCCTGTTCGATCGTCAGATACTTCGGCTGGCTTTTTTTCAGCTTCGGGGAATCCAGATTGACCATCGGGTTATCCGGGATCACATTCTGCATCTTCAGATACTTGAAAAAGGCGCGGATACAGGAAACTTTTCTCGCGCGGGCGCGCTCCTGATTCTGCCGATCTGAGCGGCAGTAGGAGAGAAACGCATAGGCATCCTGCAGCGTGACCGTCTGAAAAAAGGAACGGTCCAGCCCGGTGATCTCAACAGACTCAAGCACGTCGGGATCCGCAGCGTTCAACCTGTGCCGGTCACAATACAGGAATTTCAGGAACAAACGAAGATCGAGACAATACTCGTTGATCGTATTGTCTGATTTGTTTTTGATCGTGGATTGATAGTTCAGATATTCCTGCACAACCTTCGGAACATCATGATAATAATTCTTATTCAGCATATCAACAATGAAAAAAGATTAATAAAGAGAGAAGAGGAGGGGTATGAATAAACTGTAAATTACGCAAAATAAATATTTTGCGTAATTTAGGGCAGTTAAAACATGCGAATTCCCAACCAGCCTCCGCTTATTTGACCTTTTTGGTATACTTACGGATCATCATGACGATAAATCCGCCGATTGCAAGCAGCATCACGTTTGCTCTGAAATACGCCGCGCGTCTGATTTCTTTTTTCATGTTCGTGATCCTTTCTTTTCTATGGATTTGCAGTTTTAAATGCTCGTACTTTAAATGCTTGTACTGTTTCGAAAAATTCTGATTATAAATAATCGCAGTTCTTTATTTTATGGATTCCTCATAAGCGCGCCTGATGTTCGTCACGCCAACTACTTCGATCTGTGCTTTCAGACCTTGATCAATTTCATCCAAATTGCGTTTGGGTACGATGCATTTTTTCATCCCGAGCCTTAACGCCTCGCGCACACGCATTTCCGCAAAACCGACGGCTCTGATCTCCCCGGCAAGACCGATCTCTCCGAACGCAATGCAGTCATCCCGCAGGTTTTCATTTTTCAGGCTTGAGATCATCGACAAAGATACCGGCAGATCGGACGCAGGTTCATCGATTCGCAAACCGCCGGCGACATTAACATAAATGTCACAATTTCCCATAAAATACCCGGCACGTTTTTCCAGGACCGCAATCATCATCGCCATGCGGTTATAATCGAAGCCATTGGCGGTCCGTCTGGGATTGCCGAAGCCGGACTGGCACACCAAGCCCTGTACCTCGGCAAGCAACGGACGCGAGCCCTCCATCACACAGGCAATGCAGGACCCCGGCACGTTGACGGGTTTGCCCTCAATCAGTGCCTTGGAAGGATTCGGGACCTCCGCAAGACCCTTATCCTTCATTTCAAATACGCCGATCTCATTCGTCGAGCCGAAGCGATTTTTGACGGCGCGCAGGATCCGGTATGAGAGGTTCTTTTCGCCTTCAAAATATAAGACGCAGTCCACAATGTGTTCCAGTACCTTCGGACCGGCGATATTGCCATCCTTATTGACATGACCGACCAGGATGATCGGGATATTCAGTCCCTTTGACAGGCGCATAAAGATATTTGCGCATTCACGCACCTGCGCAACGCTCCCGGGCAAGGAATTCATTGCGGATATGGACATGGTCTGGATCGAATCGACGATTACAACACCCGGCTTTTCAACGCGGACGTATTCCGCGATGGCTTCCGCATCCGTTTTGCACAAAATCAGCAGATTATCGGTATTGACGCCGAGCCGACCCGCGCGCATTTTGATCTGGTGCGGAGACTCTTCTCCAGATACATAAAGGATCGTATGCGCCTTGCCCAGAAACTGTGTCGTCTGCAGCAGGATCGTGGACTTCCCTATTCCCGGATCGCCGGACAGCAAGACCAGCGAGCCCTTGACCAGCCCGCCGCCGAGCACCCGGTTCAGCTCATTTGACCCTGTGTCATAACGATGCTCCTGCTGCTCCCCGATCTCCGTCAGGCGGACAGCTCGGAACTGATCCTCGGAATAGCTGATCTTTTTGGCCGCGGATTCCGGTCTTGAGATCTCCTCGTTTAACGTGTTCCATTCCCCGCATTCCGGGCACTGGCCGTTCCATTTCGGTGACACGTACCCGCATTCGGAGCAAACGTACACGGTTTTTACTTTTTGCGCCATCACACATTCCCCTGTTGATAAAAGTATTGCAGCATGCCTTTTGTAATATAGTAGCCGAAAGCGGCGTCATACCCCGGCATTTTCAGCAATTCCAGTTCTTTCCGATTGGACAAAAAACCGCACTCCACAAGCACCGACGGGCGCTTCGCACGGTACAGCAGAAAAATGCTGTCCCCCGAGGGCTTGACTTCCCTGCTGTTTTCCGGCTGCAGATGCGATATGATCACCTTGCGCAGAATCGTCGCAAGACGCAACGACTGTTCGTCGTTTGCGGAATAGAAGATCTGGGCGCCGCTGTATTTTTCGATTTCAAACATGTTTTGGTGGATACTCAACAAAAGCCCGTTTTTTGCTGAATTCACCATTTCGTATCTGGCAAGGATATCGGACCGTTTCCGTTCCCGGATCGTCTGCAGAGTACGGTCCGCGAGGTCCGTATCCCGGTCGCGCGTCTGCACAAAAGGGACCCCGAACAGAACAAAGAAATCCGAAACGTCGTTCGCAATACGCAGATTGACCGTTTTTTCTTCCGTCCCATCAAAAGCGACCGCGCCGCCGTCCTCACCGCCGTGCCCCGCGTCCAGGATCACTGTATGCCCGATCGTACGCCTTGCGGGCGCCTGCCCGACGGGGATCGCAGGAGACGAGACCCGCACAGCCGCGAAAAAAGCGGCACTCATAAAAAGGCTCGCCCCAATGAAGAAAAACAGTTTTTTCATACCGAAACTCCTCTCTATACACCTAAATATATGAGAGGGCGACGGGTTATTTGAACAGACGCAGAAGCTTTTTCCGAAGCTTCCGGACGTAAATATCCTGCAGCCGACGGACAAGAAAATCATATAGGAACAGCAGAAAGTCCATACCGAGGAGGAACAGGACCACAAACACCTTGCCGCGCTCAAACAGATCGTCGTAGGTCACGCCGAAAACAAACAGACACAGCACAAAAGAGAGCAGCAGCGACGCGTTCACGACGACGAACTTGATCAGGATCCGGAGCACGCGCAGGCGGATATAATGATTTATGATATCCTGCAGAATGGGATATAATCCGAACAGACAGACGTAAAACACCGCCGCTTCCTTATCGGCGACAAGGATCATGGACAACAGACCGACCGCGGCATACTCGCCGAACGCCCAGCCGCGCCCCGCCTCATACTGCAGGATCAAAACGAAAAGTCCGGCGATCGCAGGCGAGGCGTAAACCATAAACGGAGAAAGATAGGTCAGCAGCATCATGCTGACGGAAAGCGCCGTAAGAACGCCGCCGAGCGCTGATTTTGAGCTCTCTCTCATCCCTATCTTTCTCCTTCGTCAGTATTTGCGTTTATTTGATCCGCAACGCCTTCAGGATCGCGGCGAACCGATTGATCAGCATTCTGATCCAAGCAAGGAAACCGGTCTTTTCAAGCACGGCCCGACCTGCGTCGGACGTCTTGCCGTCAAAATCAGTCGTATGCTTGGCGGCCGTGTACGGATTGGATGCGTCGTAAGCGGGAGCCGTTCCGTTCATGACCGTAAAGGTTTGCGTTCTTGCGCCGACCGGCGTTGCGCTGCCGACAAGCGTGTAGTTGACAGTCACATCCGCTGTGACAAGACTCACGTTCGGCACCGTGCCGGTGATTTTCACTGAAACGCTTTCAAGCGGATCGAGATAGATCACTTTTGTGACGTTCACGCGGATATCCACACCGTCCACACTGACGGAGGCGACGCGCATTTTATATTTTCGCGACAAATTCGTGATTACAAGCGAGGTATCTTCTCCGGACAGATATCCCTCTACAGAATGATCGAACGCAGCGTGTACGGAATAGTTCCGGTTGGTGGAATCCTTGAACTGCGGATACTGCCGGAAGGTGCGAACATCGACGAGGGAATCCGAGAAGATCAGCGTCTTACACAGGTTCATGGAATAATCGTCCTTCCACGTCATGCCGTGATAATACCCTGCAATGAACCAAGTCTGTTCCGGCAGGTACGCGGCGGAGGCGTCGATCGTCATACCGGGAGACAGATGATTGTGCGACGGATCGTCGCACGCCGTTCCGACCTGCCGATATCCGTCGTTGAACCGGAGCCCGTAGGGGGCGGTGACGGAGCCGGTGGAATCGGCAACCGTAATGATCGCGTCGGACTGCTCCTGCAGACCCGTCACGCTGGGACTCTCGCACCCGGCGACGATATAGAGATGCATACCGGCGTCCACACATTCACGAAGGGATTCGCCCATTTTCGGAAGAACGTTATAGTGCCATTCATCACTCTTCTCGATCAGCGCTGCGCTCTGCTCGGGATCGAGAAGCTGCGTCTTGAGCTCGTCGTAATAGGCGGCAGGCACGAAATCCCACATGCTGCCCCAGTAGCCGACGACCTGCTTCACGTAATCATGAACAAGCATCTTGAAAAGATTATCGAGGATCCCAAGGCGGTTTGCCTTCATCAACCAGTTGAAATCCGTTTCCAGCATCTGCCCGTTTTCCACAAAGACGACAAGTTCTTCCTCGTTGAATTCGATTTTCTCACTGAGCACGTCATAGGCAAGGGCAGCGCCGCCGATCGCGGGGACCGTCATCACGACGTTGTTGACGGCATTCTTCTGCATGCCGTAGATCGCAAGATAAGCTGCGACGGTCTGCCCGCCGTGGCTGACGGCGTAAATATTGACCTTATCTTTGCCGGTGAATTCCCGCACGGAATCAATATAGCGGTCAAGCGCTGCGGCGCAGTCCACCATGCCCATACGGAAATCCTGTTGATAACTGAACAGGAAGTCGTTGCCGTTGGCGCCGTATTCGTTCGCAATGTCCGCCATGATCTCTCTTTCATGAACGTTATCGCCGTTGAAATTCTCATAGAGATAGGTAAACTGCGTATGCTCGGCGTCCTGAGGCCAGGTCTCCAGCGGGTATACACTGCTTCCGTCCGGGTTGCAGAGCATATACTTCAGCAGCTTCATCATCTCGTTTCCGACAAGGTCGCTGAGATATTTCGGCTTTTGGAACGCAAGCTCTCCGAGACCGATCCCGAGACGCGCAATATTGGAAAGCACGGCGGAGATGATATCGTTTCCGTTCAGCTTCCACACCTGCTGTCCGTCCAGGTACAGGTTCGAGGAGGAGTAGCCCGCAACGATGATCGTCGGGTACTGCGTCGCAGAGCTGTCCACGGCGCCGACGAGCGGCAAAAACGCCGTCAGTACAAGCAGACACGAAAGAATGATACTGATTGTTTTCTTCATATTAAGATCCCTCCGGGAATTATTAATCTGACAGTGGAACCTGATATTCATTCAGGATCTTATGCGCGGAATCGGTAAACCTGACAGTCATCGTCCTTTTTTCAAAGTCAATCGTGCAGGCTGCGCCGATTACGTTCTCCCTTTCATGTTCCGGTCTTCCCCCGATGATCAGCGGCGATAAAAAGCCTTTTTGATTATACGCGTCAGCAGCATCCCCTATCGCGGCGACGTGTATGTGTCCGAACAATCCGAAATGCGGACGATACCCTCTGTTCAGGAGATCGACCCATTCCTGATATAAAGTCTGTTCGATATCGAACTCATGCTTCCCTGTTTTCGGATCGAAATCCGTGTGCATGAACGGAATGTGCGAAAGCACAAACCGGATCTTCCCATTCTTCTCCGGCGAGCCGGCTTCCCGTTTACAGGCCGTGCGCAAAAACGCCGTTTCCCGCATTCGGTAAGGATGAAACGCGACCGTTCCCGCATATTCGATATGACAGTCATCCTTATCCTCGCCGCAGTCGAGCACAAGGATCTGCAGCCGACCGAGGTCCACAGGATAATAAAAGCACCCGTGATACGTCGGATAGAATTCACTGAGCCGCTCGGCGTATTTCCCCCGCAGATCGTGATTGCCCCGCGTGATCACACAGGGGCGCTCCCCTTTTGTGATCGCCCAAGCGATCCCGATCGGAAGCAGCGCCTCCTTAACGGTCTGCGTGCTGGACGAAATATCTCCGTTCAGAATCAGCAGATCGGGCGCGCCGTCAAAAAACGTCCCGGCCTTGATTGCAGGCGTTTTCAGCCCGTGAACGTCCGACAAATGATAGACCCGCAGCGCACCCGTATCCGGCAGCGGATGGAAGTCAAACATAGCCGAGACAGTCGGCGCCTTCAGCGAACGGTAAGGCAGACGCTTGATCAGAACCTCGCAGTCGACGGTATACCGTTTCGCCCGATTGAGAAGAGCAGACGGGACACGGAATTTATGCAGCGGGCAGCTGCTGCGCATCACGCCGTTATCGTCGTCCATGAACAACTCTCCGCCGATTTGCAGCGTAACAAGAGACGGATGCGACGTCGTGACGCAGATCTCATAATCGTCCGCGACCGCGCATACGACGGCTCTGATCACGGGGGATTTCTTTTTTCCTGTCATAAGGCGCTCCTGTAGGCGGGACTGTACAATCCGTACAAAATAAATGGAACAAGCCTTCCGCATAAACTTGATACGTCAAACTCATATCTGCGGAGGGACCGTCATGCTGGAAATGTTTTTTCAAAAGCTCCTGCTCTTTGCGCTGCACCTGGAAGATGGGATGAATTTCCCGGAACCGCTTTCAGGCAAGGAAGAGCAGATGTATATCCGAAAAATGACCGAGGGCGACGCGCGCGCGAAAGAGATCCTGATCGAGCGCAATCTTCGGCTCGTCGCGCATATCGTAAAGAAGTATTACTCGTCAAATGAAGAAAACGACGAGCTGATCTCGATCGGGACCGTCGGTCTGATCAAAGGGATCAATACCTATAAACCGAACAGAGGCGTACGTCTGTCCACTTACGTGTCCAGATGCATCGATAACGAGATCCTGATGTATTTCAGAAGCAAAAAGAAAACCTCGCTGGATATCTCCTTCAACGAGCCGATCGATCAGGACGGCGACGGCAATCCCCTGACGCTGATGGATATCGTGGCGACAGAGGATACGATCGTGGACGATATCGCACACAAAAACAACGTGAAAATGCTGTACCGTTTTATCTCGGAGATCAAGGACCCCAGAGAGAAAAATATATTGATCCTGCGGTACGGGCTCAACGGGAAACCGCCGCTCACGCAGAACGAGGTCGCGAAGCGATACGGGATCTCCCGTTCCTACGTCAGCCGGATCGAAACTAAAATCCTGCGCGGACTACGGAAAAAATTTGAATCAGATTAAATTTTATCATAGTTTTTCTGACGATTCAAGCAATTCGGAAAAAATAATTGACAATGCACGAAATTAATTATATTATTATATAAAAATAAAAGAAAAGTTGAATGGGGATCAGGCTTATGAGTGAATACTGGGATCGGTTCTTTTACACGGATCGCGCCGCGGCGGCAGATTCGCAGGTCATCGCGTCAAAGGAGGTTCGATTTACCGTTCTGACGCCGTATCTGCTGCGGGTCGAAACGCAGCTGCAGGGGGAATTCTGCGATCTGGCTACGCAAAGCGTGACAGACCGACAATTTGACGCGCCGAAGTATACCGTCGCGAAGGAAAATCATCTGTATAAGATCCGCACGGAAAAATGCGCATTCTGCTATGATATCAAAGAAAAGCAGATGCTCTATATCGCGCTGGACGATGGCAGACGGGTCAAAGAGTATGACGAGGGAAATCTCAAGGGGACCTGCAGGACCCTGGACGGCACAAACGGCAAGACCAAGCTCGGAGACGGTATTCTTTCCCGCAGCGGCGTTGCCGTTCTGGATGACAGCGCTTCCTTGACGGTCTCGAATCAGGGGGATATCCTGCCACGGACCGCCCCCGGAACAGACAAATACTTTTTTGCCTATGGCTTTCATTACGAGGAAGCGGTTCACGATTTTTTCCGTCTGACCGGCATGCCGCCGCTGATCCCCCGTTTCGCCTTCGGCAACTGGTGGAGCCGGTACAAGGCGTATACGCAGGAGGAATACGTCACGCTGATGGAGACCTTCAAACGCAAACAAATCCCGCTTTCCGTCGCGACGATCGACATGGACTGGCATTGGGTCAGGGTCATTGAAAAATTCGGCGAGGACGCCAAAGATCAGAAGAAAAAGAAAGGCGTGCTGGAGGTCTTTTACAATCTCCTGAATCCGGGCTGGACCGGCTATTCCTGGAACACCGACCTTTTCCCGACCCCGAAGGCGTTCCTGCGGTACCTGAAGGAGAACGGTCTGTTTGTCACAATGAATCTGCACCCGGCGTCCGGCTGCAAGTTTTACGAGGACGCCTATCGCGATTTCTGCGACTATATGGGGATCGACCCGGAAACAAGGGAGCAGATCCGTTTCAATATCGCGGACAAAAAGTTCATGGAGGGCTACTTTAAGTATCTGCACCATCCGCACGAAAAGGACGGCGTGGATTTCTGGTGGATCGACTGGCAGCAGGGCACGAAATCCGCAATCAAGGGGCTGGATCCCCTGTGGGCGCTGAACCACTATCACTATATCGACAACGGCAGGGACGGCAAGCGTCCGCTGATTCTGTCCAGATTTGCGGGCGCGGGATCACACCGGTATCCGCTCGGGTTCTCGGGCGACAGCGCGCAGACCTGGGCGAGCCTCGACTTTCAGCCCTATTTTACCGCAAACGCCTCCAACATCGGCTATACCTGGTGGAGCCACGACATCGGCGGGCATCACATGGGCGAACGGGACGACGAGCTGTATCTGCGCTGGGTCCAATTCGGCGTTTTCAGTCCCATCATGCGGCTGCATTCCACGTCGAATGAGTTTATGGGCAAGGAGCCGTGGAAATACCGCGCGGACGTGGAACACTACGCGACCGAAGCCCTGCGGCTGCGGCACAAACTGGTCCCATATCTGTATACGATGAACCATTTGACGCATCGGGACGGCTTGCCGCTGATCCGACCGATGTATTACGCCAATCCGTATCAGGAGCAAGCCTATACCGTACCGAATCAGTATCTGTTCGGCACCGAGCTGATTGCCTGCCCGATCACGGAAAAGATCGATCAAAAAAGCCAGCTTGCGTCTGTGCGCGTCTGGCTGCCGGAAGGAAGATATACCGATATTTTCACCGGAAGAGTCTATCAGGGCCCCTGCATGACGTCGCTGTGCCGGGACGAAGCCTCGATCCCCGTGCTGGCAAAAGAGGGCGCGATCCTGCCTCTTGCAGGAGAAGTGACCGAAAACGGCTGCAAACTGCCGGAGGCGCTGGAGATCCACGTTTACAGAGGGAACAACTCCCTTACCCTGTATGAGGACGACGGAGAGACCATGCTGTATCGGGACGGCGCATACGCCGAAACGGAGATGACCGTCGCAGAGTCCGAAAGCAGTCTGCGCTTTGTCATTGCCCCCGCAAAGGGCGATCCGTCTGTTTTGCCGCAGAAACGCAGCGTCACGGTGGTTTTCCGCGACGTTATCGGCGCGAAGGAATGCACGGTCCTGCGCAACGGCAAACCGGATGAGAACGCAAAGATCGTGTTCGCGGACAACGTTTCCGTTACGCTTTCGGAAATGACGCCGCAGGAGCAAATCGAGATTCTGCTGACAGGATATGACGTTCTGCGAAATCTGTCTTTGAAGGAACACAAGATCGTGCTCCTGTCGAAGCTGCAGGGCAGCAATATCGCCAAGAAACGCTATGAACGTCTGCTGAACGTTGACAAGAGCGCGACTGCTCCCGCAGAACTCAAAAACGCTTTTGCCGAGCTCAACGCGCTTTGGTATGAACAATAACCGGTTTTGCCCGGTATTCCACAGCTCCGCCGAACGGTACCGGACGGCAGAGATCAAATATTTTCCCCGCAAACGCATCCAGCGTACGCTCATGACTAAGCGGCGCCTGTGAAAGATTCATCACGATGGGGCAGCGACTTTGCGCACGCATTTCATGCAGCAGCTCCTGCCCCCTGTCATTAAAGCCGAGCACGCGCAAATATGGGTTTTCCCGCGCGAGGTCGGCTTTTTTGACGCCCAGGACCGCGGAAACGACCGCTTGCCGGATCCTTGCATGTGTAAAGCGTTTTGTCTTTACGGCATCATACAGATCCTGAAGGCTCGTTTGTTTCTTGATCTCGTCAAGCAGTCGGTTTTCCAGCCCTTCCGTAATTCCATTGACAGCGACAAGCTCTTCCCTTGTCAAGGATAAAAGTCTGCCGAAGCTGACCGCGGAATAGGCGTCCCGCACGCTCGGACAGCTCCCCTTTTCGGTCGCTGCAGTAAGAATCCCGCGCGTAGATGCGGGAAGGAACACAGCCGCCGCGTCAGAATCGCTTCGCAAAAGCTGCCGGATCGTTTTTCCGCTTGCGAACCGACCTTCATGGGAGATCGCGTCGTGCAGGACGGTCGTTCGGGGAACCGCAAAAAAATCGATCGACGGCTCCCCTGCCGCAGCCGCGATATATTCCAACGCAAGAACGTTGTTTGGGTCCTTCAGCAGACCCGCCGCCTCCGGCGCGATCTTCTCCGCCACATGCTGAACAGCATATGCCAGGGGGATGTGCCGCGTTCTCGCATGTGAATATATTTTCTCTTCCGTTTCCGGTTCCCGAAGCATTGCGGATAACGAGATCAGCTGCTCCGCGGAAGCGGATGCGCCGAAAGAGAGCGTGCCTTCCAGTCCCGAATGGAGGATCGTCTCAACGCCGCCCCTCGCAAAATAGGTGGCGCCGGACAGCACGTATTTCAACGGATTTTCCAGAATCAGATCCGCGCCGCCCGCAAGCGCCATTTCAGCGCGTATCATTTTGTCGCACATCGCGATATCGCCGCGCTGCACAAAATTCCCGCTCAGGATGCAAACCACATATTGCGCACCTGCAGCGCGCGTCTGTTCGATCTGCCGGGCATGTCCGTTATGAAACGGATCGTATTCCGCTATGATAAACGCAATATCCTTCATTCGGTCAACTTCTTTCAAAATGGACTTGAAAAATGACTGTTTCCTGTATATAATATATGAGATACTGATTTTTTTCAAGTATAAATCTTTTTTGGAGGTACCAACATGAAAGTACTTGTTATCAACTGCGGCAGCTCATCCCTGAAATATCAGCTGATCGATATGGATACCGAAGAGCTGCTTGCGAAGGGCATTTGCGAGCAGATCGCTTTTGAAAACAGCCAGTTCACACATTCCGTCCCCGGCGCCGCCGAAAAGAGCTGCAAGCGTGAGAACCGCGAAATGAAGAATCACAGCGAAGCCATCCGTCTGGTGCTGGATACGCTCGTCAGTGCAGACAGAGGCGTGATCGCATCCATGCAGGAGATCAGAGCTGTCGGTCATCGCGTTCTGCACGGCGGCGAAAAGTTCAACGGCTCCGTGCTTGTCGATAAGAAAGTCAAGGAAGCGATCCGGGAATGCTTCGACCTCGGCCCGCTCCATAACCCGGCGAATCTGATGGGGATCGAAGCCTGTGAAGAGATCATGCCCGGCGTACCGCAAGTCGCCGTGTTCGATACCGGCTTCCACGCCACCATGCCTGATTACGCGTTTATGTACGCCCTGCCCTATGAATACTATGAGAAATATCATATCCGCCGTTACGGTTTCCACGGGACCTCGCACAGATTCGTCAGCAAGCGCTGCATCGAACTGCTCGGCGGCAAAGCCGAAGGCACCAGGATCGTGACCTGCCATCTCGGCAACGGCTCCTCCATTTCCGCTGTGCAGGACGGCAAATGCCTCGATACCACCATGGGCGTCACGCCGCTTGAGGGCATCATCATGGGCACACGCTGCGGCTCCATTGACCCCGCCATCGTGCCGATCCTCATGAAGAAGGAAGGGCTTTCTCCCGACGAGGTGGACAAGGTCATGAACAAAAAATCCGGTATGCTCGGCGTTGCCGGCACGGCGGATAACCGCACGATCGAAGCGCGCGCAAAGGAAGGCGATCCGAAGGCCAAGCTTGTGGAATCCATGCTCTGCCATCAGCTGACAAAATACATCGGCGGATTTGCCGCCGCCATGGGCGGACTTGACGCTGTCGTTTTCACGGGCGGCATCGGCGAGAATAACCCGCAGTACCGCACCAGAGTCGCCGAAAAGCTGCGCTTCCTCGGCACCGAGATCGACGAGACCGCGAATCACGTCCGCGGTGAGGAGATCGAGATCTCCGTGCCCGGCTCCAAGGTCCGTATGTTTGTGATCCCCACAAACGAGGAGCTGATGATCGCGCAGGATACCAAAGAGATCTGCGAGAGCCTTTGATTCAGCACATCCAAATAAAAGATCCGATGGGCAATTCCACCGGATCTTTTTTAATAGTTCTGTGCGAAGTAATTCCCGAGACCGTCCGCGATGCCCTGCGCCAGCCACATCTGCGAGTTGTCGTCGATCAGGACCGCGCCTTCGATCGCGTTGGTCATGAAACCGGTCTCGATCAGGACCGCCGGACACTGGTTCATCCGCGTAACAAAGAACGGATAGTATTTGATGTCTTTGTCGACCTTGTTATAGTTCGCGTCGCCTGGATGATAGATATATGTTTTATAGACGGATGCAAGCGACCGGTTGATCGCGTCGGCAAGCGGCATGGAATACGGACGGAAATAGAAGGTGTGCGTACCTGCATCCGCCGTGTTCGTCGTGCCGTCACAATGGATGCTGATAAACAGATCCGGGTTATACTGCCCGATCAATGCCGTGCGCTCCTCCAGTGTAAGGGAGGTATCCAGCATTCTCGTCATGATCACTGCGGCGCCGCGGCTTTCCAGCAGGTTCTTGACCTTCAAAGCAAGCGCAAGCGTTACGGTCTTTTCCGCGACGGCGTTATTTGCAAGAGACGTGCCGGTCATATACCAACCGCCATGTCCGGCATCCACCATGATCGTTTTACCCGCAACGCTGCCGTCCGAATGCTTTTTGAAAGAAACCACAAGCTGATGGGCTTCATTCTGGAAGATATCGAACCCGTAGAACTGCCCGGCCTTCCGGAGATACAGGCGCAGGATGAGTCCGTCGCCCTGCTGATACATCTCTGCCCGGACGAACGGCGAATTCGGCGCGAACTGCAGCGCTTCCGCGTTATAAAACGCGGCGGTGTGATGGAAGGTCACGTCAACATACTCCGCCGTGAAAGAAGTGACATTAAACGAATAGGAGCTGTAGCCGGCGTAATATTCCTGCGGCAGGCACTGCACGTTTACAGGCACGAACCAGTCTGAATTCAGCACGAGGTCGGTGGTGTTCGGATTGCTGTCGTCCACGCGGTCGACTGTGATCTGGTTCGCCGGCATCAGATAAGCGTTGTCGATCAGCTCACAGTTGACGCCGTAGACCGTATTGCCGGACTTGAGGACGTAACGGAGGAATCCAGCCTCGGACATCTCCATACGGACGAGATAATCCAGCGTTCCCTCCGGCAGGGTGGAGAAATCCGCATGGTAGGTATCCTTTTCGCTGACCCCGCCGAGCGTCTCCACGTCGTCGTTTCGTAGGCGGACCATCATACCGACGCCGAGGCCGTTATCCACATACGGCGATACGGTGTTCCCGTATCCGATGCGGTTGCCGGAATCCGCGCCGTTGTGATAGATATCATACTCCAACGTTTTGCCGCAGCTTTTGAAAACAAACGGATTCAGCCCCGGATTCAGCGATTTGGTAAACGTAAAAGAGGAACCGTTGGTCAGCGCATTGCCGTTGAGAACGACCTTATGCCCCGGGGAGGAGGAACCGCTGAGCGTGACGACGCCGGTAGAGGGATCCGTCCGGATCGTTGTGACACGCAGATCCGCCAGCTCGCCTTCAAACATAAAGCGGGAAAGAATCAGCGACGTCGAGGAACGGTTAGCGATCAGCGTTTCGGCAGAACGAAATACGGAACCGTGGAAGCATTCCATATCCCAAAGCGCTTTGAGCTCGTTCTCGATCTCGGACGCGTTGTTCCATTCTCCGCCGCTGAGCACAAGGTCATTGCGGTGTTCACAATAAAAATGGATTGAAGGATACGAAACAGCAAGACTGTTCCAATGTCCGACGACGGTTCTGAACGGCGCAGAGGCGCTTGCGATCGCACCGCTCTCAACCATAACGAAGTCCGGCAGCGTGTTCAAGACCTCCACGATCTGCGCGTCAGTAACGGCAGCGGCGGTGCTGCCGGGAATCCGCAGCCCAACGTCAAGACCTGTCGGATACAGCGCTTTGACGTTCTGATTGAGATACGTAAAGACGGAGGCGACGTCTGTCGTGGAGATATTGCTCTCCGGACAGTACATCACAGCGTCAAACGTGTAGTTGGAGAGATAATACAGGACGCGGTCCAGCGTGAGCGAACCGTCCTTGCCGTACAGGAGGGACGCATCCAGCACAAGCGCCTTTTTCATTCCCTGCGTATCCGCCTGACGAAGATACTCCAGCAGAATATCCACCGGATTTCCGTAGGCGTCGGCAAAACCGACAAATCGGCCCTCCAGATCCGGGCGGATAAAGACCGTGTTAGCTCTGTAGTTGCGGAAATCCGCATAATACAGCGCAGCCTCATTGAAGAGATCCACATAGGTTCCCTGCGACTGCGTTTTGACGTCCTGATCAAGATCGACGTAAACGCCGATCAGGTCCTTCGGCAGCGCGCTTTGCGCGAAATAGGGATCAGATAGCTCGGGCGGCGTGAGCACTTCGGGCTGTGAAGCCGGCTGGTCGGCAGGGGCTTGCGACTTGAAGAGCTTATCCAGCTCCGCGCTGAGCGACGACGGCAGCGCCCCCGCCGCATATAATCCGCCGGACACAACGATAAACGAAACTATAATAAACAGAATGATCAGAATAATATGCTTTTTCTTCACGGACCTGTGCTCACTTTCCTGCTTACGATTCATTTTCTTCATTCTTCTTCATTTCCGAAACAAGCACCTTCGCTTCGATCCGGTCGTAATACTCCTTGAAGCGGACAGAGTACCGCACGAGGCGCTCACAGTTTTTACAGTAAAACAGCGCGGAGAACGCCTGATTGATACTGCGCCAGTCGCTCATGCGCTTCATCTGCTCATGGCAGATCTCACACTTGCACTGCAGCTTGGAGCGATCGATCTTCGGGCTGTTGATATTGGTGATATAAGAGGATTTGAACAAAAGCTTCTGATAAAAGGCACGGTCGCAGATTACAGCCTGCGAAAGGACGGCGTCCCGGTCGAAGCATTTCTTCAGACATCTGAGCCCCAACAGAGAATCCTCCAGCGCCCTGTGGAATTTACAGTCAGAAATATCGATCCCCATTTCCACCGCAGCATTCACAAGGCTGATCTGCTGATTTCCCGCGCTGACGATATAGGCCTGACAGTACTTCTGCAGATCGATATACTGCGTCAGGAACGGGATCCCGCTGATCCTGCAGAACATGGAGAAATTGTCGTACAGGACGCGGATATCGGAATTGCCCCATGACATAAACACGCAGTTCCTGCCGCCGATCCATTTTTCAAAATCGGAGACCGCCCGCTGAAACGAAATGCCGGACGTCATATCCTCATTCGTGATGTGCGTCAGGTTTTTGACCCGACCGCTGAGCTTCTTGATCAGCTGCGACCGGATAATCACGGAAAAGGTATCGATAACCTCCAACTCCTCGTTGATCATAACGGCGCCGATCTCCAGGATCTCGTTGACGAAGCATTTTCGGTATTTATTATAGGAATTATTCCATTCCAGATCCATGATCACATAAAACATAATCGCACCCGATCTCAAAAATATGTCGTTTTATTGTATCACGCTTTTTTTGTTTTTTCAATAACCAATTCCTGAAAATTGACAATTCAAAAAGCGCCTGTTATAATGATAATACCGAAAACCGAAATGAGGCTGAAAAGATGCTGGAACGGAAAAACTATTCTATCAATTCACTGATCGATTTCGGCGGTGAAACCATCAACGGGCAGGGCGTAGGAAAGATCAGCCTTTGCCGGTACGGTTTCTTTTCCGCGGGGTATAATGCGTGCGAAATGATCGCGATCTATAATCTTCTGCTCCGCAGCGGCTATGAAGGGCATGCCTTTGCGGATATCTGCCTCGAAATGTACCCGAAGACCTGGGCGTTCTGGGGCATATTCGGCTCAAACGTGTATACACTGTATCTGTATTTCAAAAATCACGGGATCCCCTATCGGCGATACTATAAACTGGAAAGCTTTCAGGCTGCGCTGGAACGCACCGGGTGCGGTATGCTCTCGTTCTGGAACGCGGATAATCCCCTGAAAGGGATCCACACGGTCTGCGTAGAAAAGACGGCGGACGGATACCGCGTCTATAACAAAAGGAACCGGCTGACGACACCGTTTGACTGCAAAAGCTTTTCTGAGATCACGATCCCGCGCAGATTTTTGAGCGGGTATACAATCGCAAAAAATAATACCTAAAATCACGGAAACCACTTGCAAAAACCACCGGTTGGAATTATAATGAAATTACAAAAAAAGAAAGGAGTTTTATCCATGAAAACCAAGAATTTCAAAGCGTATATCGCTGAATTCATCGGCACCTGCGTGCTCGTCGTTTTCGGCTGCGGCACGGCGATGGCGGTTCAGTGCTCCACGGATAACATTGCCGCTTATCTTACAACCGCAATCGCCTTCGGCCTTGTGATCGTCGCGATGGCGTATTCCATCGGCAACATCTCCGGCTGTCACATCAACCCTGCCGTATCGCTCGGTCTGCTGATCAACAAGAAGATCGGGATCTATGACTTTATCTGCTATGTTTTGGCACAGTTCCTCGGCGGCATTGCAGGCGCAGGGATCCTTCGGATCTTCTTTGATCCCGCCCAAAAGGAATATGCAGCGTTCGGCGCTAACGGTATGTATGCGGACAGCATCGTCAAGACGCTGGTGATCGAATGCATTCTCACCTTCGTTTTCGTGCTTGCGATCCTCGGCGTGACCTCCAAGGTCAAAAACGCACAGATTGCCGGTCTTGTGATCGGCGCAACGCTGATTCTCGTGCACATTCTCGGCATCTATTTCACCGGCACCTCCGTGAACCCGGCCAGAAGCCTCGGTCCCGCCCTGTTTGCGACGAACGGCGCGCTTTCCCAGTACTGGCTGTTCCTTGTCGGTCCGATGCTTGGCTCCGCGCTCGCCGGCTTCACCTGGAAGGCGATCGGCAACAAAGACTGATTCCCTTATCCATTTCGCCCCGTGAAAAACGGGGCATTTTTTTACGGAAAGATATTTACAAACCGAAACAGATGTGCTATGATGTGCTTGCAATCGCAAATATGTGGGAAAGGAGATAGAACAATGAAGTATATTTGTGACGCCTGCGGCTGGGAATACGACGAGGATCTCGGCGATCCCGAAAACGGCATTGAACCCGGCACGAAATTTGAGGACCTCCCTGAGGATTTTGAGTGCCCCGTATGCGGCGTCGGTAAGGATATGTTTACCGAGGAATAAGCCGAACATGATAAAAGACCGCTGCGTGATCGGCGGTCTTTGTTTATTCCTGCGTCAGCGGCGCGCAGGCCGCGTTTGTCACACGGATCAGATCCTGAGGAGACAGAATGAGCTGCACGCCGATATTCCCGCCGCTGATAATGATCTCATCGAACAGGATGCAGGTCTCGTCGATGACCGTCGGAAAGGCTTTTTTCATGCCGATCGGCGAACAGCCGCCCCGGATATAGCCCGTCACGTTTTTGATATCCTTCAAGTGGATCAGCTCAATATTCTTCTCACCGACACTTTTGGCGGCGGCTTTCAGATCCAGCTCTTCCGCGATCGGGATCACAAATACGTAGTACTTCCCTGTTTTCCCCACGCTGACAAGCGTTTTAAAGGAGCTGTCATAGCTCTGCCCCAGCATATCCGCGATGTGAACGCCGTCAATAAACGTCTCGCAATCATAGAAATTGACGCGGTACGGAACGTGCGCCTGATCAAGCTGGCGCATGGCGTTTGTTTTTGTATTCTTATCGTGCATACTCACCACTCCAAAACCTGCTCCGCTTGCCGCGCAGCGAACCGCGCCCGCAGAGACTGTTTATATTCGTCCGTATACGTATACCCCCACAATCGATCCACGGCATTGAAATCCTCAAGGATCGCATCGGGATGGATCCTGATCCTGTTCTCCGCAAGGGGGAACGTGAATTCTGCCGTTCCGTCCGAAGCGATAAAACAGTGCTTTGCGATCCTGACGGATTCGTCGTTCGCGGGATATCGGTCGTATTCCTCGTCATATTTGATCTTTGTCGTGGGGAAAAGCACGACGTGGGCGTTCGCAAGGCGATAAAACCGCGGAGTCGTTCCGAAATGCCCATGATGCGCCTGTTGAACGATATCGCATGCAAGAGAATGCGGAAACCTTTCTTCCATGATCTCACTTTCCACGTGTCCCGCGTCTCCGGGGAACAGGATCCGATCCCCGCCGACCTCGACCATGATCACGGTGGAAGAGTCGTTATAATTCTCAAGCGGCAGCGGAAACACGTCCTCATGCGTGCAAAGCACCGTGATCCGCAGGTCGCCGACGCAGAACACGTCCAACGTATGCGGGCGAAAAACGGGAACCTGTTTTTCCGCGGTCAACGAACGGAACCGCCTTGTGAACGCGCGATCCGCCGTGCTCATTACATGCAGCGGCAGCTCTTCTTCCGGCACGAAATTCGCATAGACGGCTTCGATCCTTACGTTTTCGCCGTATTGCAGCACGTCCAGGAACTTCGCGATATGATCGTCATGGCCGTGGCTGAAGAACCAACCGCGGATCACGACCGGTCGCCCCGCAGGCGTGCGTTCCCGCAGAAACGAAAGGATCCTTGTGTCGTCATGAATGGAATACTGGTGCGCGCTGTCGATCAGGAAAAACGAATAATCACTCAACTGAAAAATATAGCACATCCCGCAGTCGATCAGGGAATGGCCAATCTCAAACTGCCAGAATCGGACGGGGCACTCCCCTGCCGTTTTCGGCTGCAGCGCGGGACGGAACGAAGAAGCCGGATCGTAGAGATATTCAAACACGTTTTTGTCCGAGTCATACAGGAACCTGACGCGCGCCCCCTGTCCGTCGTGGAAACCGACGGCTCTGACGTGTTCCAGCGCAGTTCCGGAACGGTAAACAAGCCCGTTTTCATCCGCGATTCTGTTGATCGCAGTAAAATCAACAGAATCGACGTGTTCAAACCGAACCAAACAAACGCCGTCCCCACAATCATAGGTGAGGACAGCGTCTGCAGATAATAATGCTTTCAGATCATTCAGCAGCTTCGGATCCATGTGTTAATTCAGACGTCCCGGAGGACCTTTCCGCGGTTTCTGCCGGAGACGTATCATCTGTCGTCGGGGCGGGTGCCGCATCCGGTTCATGGAAGAACGCAAGATTTTTCCCTTTTTTCTTCGAGATAGGTTCTTTGATCGCGAACTTGAAGATCAGCAGCAGCAACGCGATCAGAATCCCGGCGCCTGTGATCAGCAGGCCTTGATCCAGTCCCTTTGCGACGTAACGGAAAGTAACCGTATGCTCGCCGGGATCGATCCTGAAGCCGATAAACGCGTTTCCGACTGCAAAGATATCCCCGGGTTCGGTATCCGTTTTGCCGAGCGTAAGACCGAAGATCTTTTTCGGCGTCGCGTTCGAGTGATCATATTTCAGCAGGTTTCCGTCTACATAGATCTCCCAGCTTTCATCGTAGGGGATCGACGTAAACACAGCCGCGTTTTCATTCGTGACGTTGAGCGTACCGCTGAACAGAGATTCCCGGAAGGATTCCAGCTGCAGCTTTCCGTTTTTCCCGATCTGATTATAAACGGCTTCAAATTTTTCGGGATTGAGCTTTGCGCAGGAGAAATAAATATTGGTCCCGGCGTTCAATTCCGTCAGCGTATAGGCAGCGGTGATCCGGTCTCCCTTTTTCAGCTCACCGAGATCCAGAATAAACGGTGACACCCCGGAGCTGGTATAACGGTAGCTGAAGGCAGGGTCCGATTTTGCGCCAGCCGTGACGTTCAGATCACTGATCCCGGAGGAGCCGACGTGTACGTAGTAATGCCCGTCTTCTTCCACATCAACGATCGTATCCAGCGACGCGGCCTTGTTTTCCTGCGTTTTGGTGACATAGAAGATCGCGCCGGAATTCAGATTATACAGAGATACGCTGTCCAGGTTCGTCTGCTTGAAATCCGTTGCGTCCACTTCCTCCATAACGTCGTCGATATCGACGGCGCGGGAAACAAGGGCGTTCTGCACTTCAAAGGGATTGGAGTTCGTCGTCACCCAGTTTTCGAGATCCCGGTCGACGGCAAAGGCGATCGGCAGGAAATAAGAATAGCGATATGCGGTAAAATGCTCGTTCTCAGCGACCTTGGTATAGGTATCGCTTTCCGTCAACAGGTCGTGATTATCATAGATATATTTCAGTGAGAAGAAGGAGTTGAAGATCGGCGTCTGCGGATAATACGTGTAGCTGTTGATGTTGTTGCCGAAGAAGCCGAGTGATTTCATGACGCTGGACGTCCGCTCGTACGCCATGGAGGAGAAGGTGGAAACGCCGTGATATCCGTACCAGCAGGGATCCATCCGCGCGCGGAGCTTGGACAATTCGGTGCGGTAAAACAGCTCTTCCTCCTCTGCTTCCGCCTCGGCGCTGATAGCCTTGTAATCGTCATAATCGCCTGCGTAATCGACTTTCCGCTGCGACATCACGTAGCGGGGCGTGTTCCCGAACAGCAGCTCTATAACGACAAGGAACACAAGGATCTTTGCGACGGTCTTATGCTCATAGCGCGGGGAGCGCATCAGTCCACCGGCGATCACATACACCAGCGTCATCACAAAGGTCAGGATCAGCGCGTAGTTCGTAACGTTTTGGACTCCGATCTTGGAGATCAGCGCCACAAAAGCGCACATGCCCATGCCCGTGATCACATAATACTTTTTCGGAAATTCCTTCAGATGATGCAAGGCTTCATAGGCAAGCACGAGCAGGAAGAAGGAATAGGCGAAGGAAAAGCGATACGGCAGATCGTTCGGGAAATGCATGCCGTGCCAGATATAATTCAGCTTATTGACGTTGAAGCTGAAATAAAACAGCACCAGCACCAACAGGGCGCAGACCTTTTTCTTGCCTTTGATGCGATCCGACAGGAAATAGAAAGGTAAAAGCAACAGAGTCAGCAGCCCGCAGTAAACGTTCGGGATCACGTTGTTGCCGCTGCTGCGGATCGTGGTCTCAACGGAGGGCAAATGGTTCGCAAGGAAATTGAAGATATTGAAATAATAGGAAACGTTCTCCGGCGCGGTAGAAGACGTTGCGGAGGAGCTTTGCAGCGTAAACACGACCGGCAGCAGCGCGAACGCGGCAATCATGAAGCTGAGGATCGACGCGAAAGCGAAGGTGAAGCCGGAAGCGAAGAAACGGGAATTCCGCAGCGAAAAGCCTTTTTCGATCCGCAGCGCAACAGGCTGCACAGGCTGCGGTTCCTCCTCCATTTTTTCAAGGACCTCGACCTCTTCAGACTCGACCCACTGTGAAAATGAATCTGACTGTTCCGCATTCAGATCTTCGGTGATCGCGAATTCCGGCTGCCCGAGCTCCCCTTCCTGATGCACAGCATTCGTTTGCACCAGCTTCTCCATCGTTTCAAGCGGGATCCGGTCCACCTCATCCTCTTTGACAACCAGCCCCTGCCCGTAGTCCTTTTCGACGACGGCAGGCTTGTTTTCATCGAAATGACGAAGCTTGTCGAAGAATTCGTAATTGGAGAAGTAATAGAACAGGAAATAGATGACCGACAAGATGCAAACCATATACGCCATGTAATAGTTTGTGACCATGGTATAGGCAAGCGCGAAGATATAAAGGATCGGCCTCTTCTTATCGATGATGCGTTCGATCCCGAGCATGACAAGCGGGAACACGCACATGGCATCTAACCACATGATATTCCAGGAATACGCGACAAAATACCCGGAGAACGTATACATCAAACCGAACGCAATGCTGTAAACGGAAGGTTTGCGAGAGGATTTATTGATAAAGTACGTAAACGCGACGGAGGACAGGATCGCCTTGAGCATAATGATCACAGCGATCGCTTCCGGCATATTGCGATGCCCGAGCAGCAGGATCACATACGTAAAGGGCGAGGCGCAGTAGTTGAAGAAATTCCCGAGGAAGCCCCCGCCAAGGCCGGAGGTAAAGGAATACGTCAGGGACGCACCGCTGGTGATCCGATCGTAGACCTCCGCGACCAGGGGACCGTACTGATGATACAGATCCATCCGCAGGACCGTTGCGTCCCCACCAAACAAGCGGAACATGGAATTGCTGTGCGCAAAATACACGGTCATGATGAT
>CACZGD010000021.1 GCA_902780565.1 Oscillospiraceae bacterium | reverse complement strand
AGTTTTGAGGGTGCATCGAAATACGAAAGTGAAAGCGTCCGATTGACGCTTTTTTCTTTTCTATAAGCTAATAATCCCCCTTGTAGACTACGAGGTTGATCTCTGTTGCGTCCGATTGACGCTTTTTTTATTATTAACGAATCTGTAATAGAAAAATTTCCAAAACCTATATACAAATTTAAGTGTTTGTGCTATAATGGTCTTTGATTATAAGCAAATTGCGATAGGTAAGGAGTTTGCTATGGCAGAAACGAAGAGACCTGTAACCACGGGTCAGGTGAAGAGGAAGAAGAAGGTGAAGAAGACCGGTACGGTCCGGGGATTCTTTACGCTGCTGTTCACGATTTTTCTTGTGATCATGATGATCGGGCTTCTGACTGCAGCCAGTGTTGCGCTGACGGTCTTTGTGGATCTCGGTCTTGTGGAATCCAAGGACAGCAAGTCGGTGAGCGAGGAAGTAGCCGGCGTCGACTATCTCGACTTGGATATGTATTTGAATAATCAGGAGAAAACCTCCATTATTTACAAATACAACGCGGATGGTGATCTCGTCGAGGATACCCGCCTGCACGGAACCGAGAACCGACTGATCGCGTCTCTCTCCGAGATCCCGAAATATACGCAGATGGCGGTTATCGCGCTGGAGGATGAGCGTTTTTATGATCACCGCGGCGTTGACTGGATCGGCACGATCCGTTCCGTCGTTATGGATATCACCGGCGGCGACCTGCAGGGCGGTTCCACGATCACCCAGCAGCTCATCAAGAACCTGACCGGTGATAATAAACGAACCGTCATCCGGAAATACCGCGAGATCAAGAGCGCGCTTGCGTTGGAGCGTCACTTTACAAAGAGTCAGATCTTGGAGGCGTATCTGAATACGATCTATCTGGACCAGGGCTGTTACGGCATCAAGACCGGTGCGGAGTATTACTTCGGGAAGGACGTCTCCGAGCTGACCCTGATGGAAAGCGCGATCCTGGTTTCCATTACGAACGCGCCGAGAAAATTTGACCCCATTATCAATCCGGAAAATAACCATAACCGTGCGCTGCACTGCCTTGCGAAGATGGTGGAGCTCGGTATGATCACAGAGGAAGAGCGTCAGGCGGCGAAGGAGGAGGAGATCCAGTTCGTCGGAAAGCTGACGAAGAAGGATAAGGAAGAAGAGGAGATCGAGGCGGAGGCCTCCGAGACTGTAGATGAATATCAGAGCTGGTATACGGATTATATTATTGATACCGTGATCGACGACCTGACCGCCGCCTATCCGCTTACGAAGGATCAAGCTTGGAGAATGGTGTATTTCGGCGGTCTGCAGATCTATTCCGCTGTTGACGACGATATCCAGCATAAGATGGAGGAGATCTATTATAACCGGATCGGCCTTCCTGCTGAAGACCCCGACGACGATAACCCCCTGCAGTCCGCGAGCGTCGTGATGGATTACGAGGGCCGCATCCTCGGTATTGCCGGCGCGCTCGATCCCAAGATCGGTAATCGTGTGCTCAGCTACGCGACGGACGATCCCCGGAACCCCGGTTCGTCCATCAAGCCTCTGAGCTGCTACGCGCCTGCGATCGACGGGAAGTTCTACTATTGGTCCTCCTACCTGCCGAACTGGGGCATTGAGGTGCCGTGGGCGAGTCAGTCGACCGGCGTCTGGCCTTCCAACTACGGCGGCAACTACGGCGATCCCTCCGATATGCGCAACCTTGCGGACGCGATCGCGCCCTCTCTGAACACCATCCCCGCGCGGATCGTTGAAACGATGGGTGTGAACTACTCCTTCTCCTACCTGCGCGACCGATTCCATATGTCGTCGCTTTTGCCGACCGACGAGGGCTATCCCGCACTTGCGATCGGTGAGTTTACGGACGGCGTGACGCCGCTCGATATGTGCGCCGCTTACGTAGTATTCGGCAACGGCGGCAACTATTATAAGCCCTATTGCTATTACGAAGTCCGCGATGCGGACGATAACGTGATCCTGAAGCCCGATCACACGCCGCTGCGCGCGATCGAGGAGGGCACGGCCGAGGTCATGCTGCATCTGCTGCAGTGCCCGGTGTACTGGCCCAGCGGTACCGTGTATCCGTTCAAGGTGGACGGCTACACCACCTACGGCAAATCCGGTACCTCCTCCAAGAACTACGATAAGTGGGTCTGCGGCGGCACGCCGTACTATGTGTGCGCGACCTGGACCGGCTTTAAGTACAATCAGGAGATCACCCAGTATTACGGCAGAAACCCCGGCGGCACGCTGTTCAAGAAGGTCATGGACAGCATCCATGAGGGGCTGCCCGAAAAGGAATTTGAGCGGTCCTCCGAAGCCGTCGCACGCACCTACTGTACCTATAGCGGCGATCTCGCAAGCGAATACTGCGGCAGCACCGCAACGGGCTGGTACCGTGTGGACGCGCTGCCGGGCGAGTGCATAAGCTGTCGTTACGGCGGTGGCGATCACGGGGACGACGAGCCTGTCGAAGGTGAGGGCGGAGACGGCGGTAACGCCGAAGCGCCCGCCCCGGACGCCGGTGCAGACGTCCCTGCCGATGAATAAGCCACGGGTCCTGCCGATATGGTGATCATAAGTGTGGATTACGGAGACGTCCGAACGGGCGTTGCCGTATGCGACAGGCTTGAAATGCTGGCGACCCCCGTTACCGTGATCACGGAGCGCAATGCCGACCGACTGGCGGTGCGGCTTGCGGAGCTTTGCCGGGAGAAAAAAGCGGAGCTGATCGTGATGGGTCTGCCGAAGAACATGGACGGCAGCGAGGGCTTCCGCGCCGAAGCCGTCAAGGCCTTCCGGGAGAAGCTGGAGGCGGAAACGGGGCTCGAAGTCGAGCTGCGGGATGAGCGTCTGACCACGGTCAGCGCCCATACTTATCTCAGTATGAACGACGTGCGCGGCAAAAAACGCAAGGAGACGGTGGACGCCGTCAGCGCGGTGCTGATCCTGGAGGATTATCTCGGGTTCCGCAAACGGCAAAACCGATAAACAAAAAAAGCGTGTTCATTCCCGAGCACGCTTTTCTTTTTTCGTCCGATCCTCCGCGGCGTCTTTTCGCTTTTGGTTTTTCAAGGCATTTACCAGCGCAAGCGCCTGCGTCACGTCGCCTTCGGCGTCGAGTCTGCCGTCCATGAAGGCTGCCACGGCGCTTTCTTTGTTGGTCAGGATATCCTTCAGCAGGCGACTGTCCAGCGTCAGCTTCACCGTGTGGTCCTTGTAGTCATAGGGCTCAATCTCAAGCTGTCCGTCTTTCTTGACCATATAAAAGGTCCCGCCGCAGTCGGGGTCCGTCAGCGTGATCTCCGCGGCAAAATCGTCCGGCACCTCGTCAAAGGCGGTTGTTTCGGCATAGGTGTTTTTCAGTGCGTTGAATGCTTCCTGAAACGTCATAAGGGCGCCCTCCGTTTTTGTTTGATACCGATAGGGTGCCCTGTTATGGCGCAATTATTCCCGAAAACAGAAAAAGGAACCGAGCGTGCGGTTCCTTTTGCGAAGCCGGTTCAGTTTTTCAGGGAATGGATCGGCGCGGGGATCCTGCCGCCGCGGGCGATGAAGCGCGCGGGGGAGGACGTGCTTACCGGCATGATGGGCGCGTAGCCGAGGAGCCCGCCGAACACAGCCGAATCGCCGGGGCCTTTCCCCTGCACAGGGATCAGGCGGACGGCGGTGGTCTTCGTGTTCTGCACGCCGATGGCGATCTCATCCGCGATAATGCCGGCGATCACGTTCTCGTCCGTGTCGCCCGGGATCGCGATCATGTCGAGTCCCACAGAGCAGACGGCGGTCATGGCCTCAAGCTTTTGCAGCGTCAGCACGCCGCTTGCCGCGGCATGGATCATGCCTTCGTCCTCACTCACCGGAATGAACGCGCCGGAGAGGCCGCCGACGTGGGAGGACGCCATCACGCCGCCTTTTTTGACCGCGTCGTTGAGCATGGAAAGCGCCGCCGTGGTGCCCCAACCGCCGCAGGTCTCAAGTCCCATCTCCTCCAGGATCCGCGCCACGGAATCGCCGATCGCGGGCGTGGGGGCGAGAGAGAGGTCGATGATCCCGAAGGGGACGTTCAGCGCCTTTGCGGCTTCCCCTGCCACAAGCTGGCCCACGCGGGTGATTTTGAACGCTGTCTTTTTGATCACATCCGCAAGGGCGGAGAGGTCGCAGTCCCCGGCTCTGCGAATGGCGCTTGCCATGACCCCGGGGCCGGAAACGCCTACGTTGATCGCGCACTCGTTTTCGCCGACGCCGTGGAAGGCGCCCGCCATAAAGGGATTGTCCTGCGGCGCGTTGCCGAACACAACGAGCTTGGCGCAGCCGATGGAATCGCGCGCGGCGGTCAGGCGGGCGGTCTGCTTCACGGTGCTGCCCATCAGGCGGATCGCGTCCATGTTGATTCCCGCCTTGCTGGAGGCGACGTTCACGCCGGAGCACACGCGCTCGGTGGCGGCAAGCGCCTCGGGGATCGCCGCTATCAGGGCGGAGGCGCCGTTTGTGAATCCTTTTTCGACCATGGCGGAAAAGCCGCCGATGAAATTGATGCCAAGGTCTTTAGCAGCGCGGTCCAGCGTTTCGGCGAGCTTCACGTAGGTCTCGGGGCCGAAGGCGCCGCCGATCAGCGAGATCGGGGTCACGGAGACGCGCTTGTTGACGATCGGCACGCCGTATTTTTTCTCAATGTCCTCCGCCACGGGCACGAGCCGCGCGGCAGCGCGCGTGATCTTGTCGTAGACCTTGTCGCAAAGTCGTTTTTCGTCGTCGCTGACGCAGTCCCACAGGGAGATGCCCATTGTGACGGTGCGGATATCCAGATTCTCCTCACGGATCATCTGGATGGTTTCCAGAATATCAGCCGTATTTAACATAGTCGGTCCTCACACGTGATGCATGGTGTTGAAAATATCCTCGTGCATGACGGTGATCACAAGTCCCCGCTCCTTGCCGAGGGCGGTCAGCCCGTCCACAAACGCGGAGAAATGGACCGTCAGCTCGTCGATCTCGGCGAGCATGATCATGGCGAAGTATTCCTGCAGAACGCTCTGCGTGATATCGATGATATTCGCCCCGTTTTCGGCGCAGTAGGCGGAGACGGCGGCAATGATGCCCTTGGTGTCCTTACCCGTAACGCAAATGACAGCTTTCATAGTCGAACTCCTTTGTCTTAATAGCCCTATTTTAACTGAACTGCGGAAAAAAATCAATCGTTTTCTTCGACTCGCTTGCAAATTTCCGAAAATGCCGTATAATATAATACGGTGATGCGTATGAGAAGCTTTCAATTCGCGGGCGGCAGCCTGCCGCTCGGAAATAAAACCTGGCTGATGGGGATTCTGAACCTCACGCCCGATTCCTTTTTCGCGGGCAGCCGGGTGGACGGCGGCGCCGTTCTGGACCGCGCGCTGCAAATGGAGGCGGAGGGCGCGGATATTCTGGACGTCGGCGCGGTCTCCACGCGCCCCGGCGGGGACGTGGCGGATGAAGAGACGGAGCTTGCCCGCCTCAGCGACGCGCTGCCGCGGCTGGTGAAAGCCGTCCATGCGCCGGTTTCGGTGGATACCTTTCGGCCTGCCGTCGCCGCCTTCGCGCTGGCGTCCGGCGCCGCGATCGTCAACGACGTGTCGGGCGTGTTTCAGCCGGAGCTTGCGGCGTTGGTCCGCCGCTATGGGGCGGGCTATATCGTGATGCACGCGGGGGAGCCAGGCAGCAAAACGGCGGACGTGCTGTCTTACCCCGGCGGCGTCGTGAACCACGTGCAGGGATTCTTTGACGAAATGCGTCGGTTATTGACGCAATCGGGGCTTTCACCCGAGCAGCTTTGCTTTGATCCGGGCTTCGGGTTCGCAAAAACGGCAGAGCAGAATACCGAATTGCTTAAGAATTTCTCTCTGCTGCGAACGGAAGGCGCGGCTTTGCTCTGCGCCCTGTCGCGCAAGCGCTTCATCGGGGCGCTCACCGGGGCGGCGGACCCCGCCGACCGGCTGTCCGGCACGCTGGCGGCGGATCTGTTCGCTGCGCTGCACGGAGCGGATATCCTCCGCGTGCACGACGTCAAGGCGCACAGGGAGCTTCTGAAAGTCATCGACGCGCTGAGATAAACGATCGGTCAGGGACGCTGCGGCGTCCCTTTTTCCGTCGCCGCCCGTAACAGTCCCAGAAACAGCGGATGCGGACGGTTCGGGCGCGATTTGAATTCGGGGTGGTACTGCACGCCGACGAAAAACGGCAGGTCCGTCAGCTCCACGGTCTCGACCAGACTGCCGTCCGGGGACAGACCGGAGAGCGTCAGCCCCTTTGCCGTCAGCGCCTCCCGGAAGTCGTTGTTGAACTCATAGCGGTGGCGGTGACGCTCGCGGATCTCCCGCTGCCCGTATACCCGCTCCATCGTGGTGCCGGGCTCAATCACGCACGGGTAAGCGCCGAGGCGCAGCGTGCCCCCCTTGTCGATCAGCTCGCTCTGCCCCGGGATGAAGTCAATGACCTTGTGCGTCGATTCCGGGTCGAACTCGCCGGAATTCGCGTCCGCAAAGCCGCAGACGTGCCGCGCGAATTCTATCACCGCGATCTGCATGCCGAGGCAGATCCCAAGGTAAGGGATGGCGTGCTCCCGCGCATAGCGGGCGGTTGCGATCTTGCCCTCGATCCCCCGGCTGCCGAAGCCGCCGGGCACGATCACGGCGTCGGCGTCTGCCAGCGTCTGCCCGACGTTCTCCTCGTTCACGGTCTCCGAATCGATCCACAGGATCTCCGGCTGCAGACCGAGCCGGTAGGCGGCGTGCCGTACCGCCTCCGCGACGGAGAGATACGCGTCGTGAAGCTGCACGTATTTGCCCACGAGCGCGACTCTGACCGGGGTATCGGCGCGGCGGATATGCTCCGTCAGCGCTTCCCAGTCCCGAAGGTCCGCCTGCCCGGCAGGCAGGCCCAGCTCCCGGCACACAATCTCCGAAAAACGGGACTTTTCCAGCATCAGCGGCGCTTCGTAAATACTCGGCAGGGTCCGGTTTTCGATCACGCAGTCGGGTCGCACGTTGCAGAACAGCGCGATCTTCTGAAAAATGCTCTCCTCCAGCGGCTCGTCGCAGCGCAGCACGATCATGTTCGGGTGGATCCCCATGCCCTGCAGCTCCTTGACCGAGTGCTGCGTGGGTTTGCTTTTGTGCTCGTCGCTGCCGCGCAGGAACGGCACCAGCGTGACGTGGATAAAAAAGGCGTTCTCGCGCCCGACTTCAAGCGAGATCTGCCGCGCCGCCTCCAGAAACGGCTGGCTTTCAATATCGCCGATGGTGCCGCCGATTTCCGTAATGACGATATGCGCGCCGGTGTGCTGCCCCACCCGGTAAATGAATTCCTTGATCTCATTCGTGATGTGGGGGATCACCTGTACCGTGGAGCCGAGGTATTCGCCGCGCCGCTCCTTGTTCAGCACGTTCCAATACACCTTGCCGGTCGTGAGATTGGAATACCGGTTCAGGTCCTCGTCGATGAAGCGTTCATAGTGACCGAGATCCAGATCGGTCTCCGCGCCGTCCTCGGTGACATAGACCTCCCCGTGCTGATAGGGACTCATGGTGCCGGGGTCTACGTTGATATAGGGGTCCAGCTTTTGTGCCGCGACCTTATAGCCGCGCGCCTTCAGCAAGCTGCCCAGCGACGCCGCGGTGATGCCCTTGCCAAGGCCGGAAACCACGCCGCCGGTCACAAAAATATACTTTGTCATCTGTCTTTCCTCCGATCTTTTTTTGTTTTGCGCAAAAAAAGAGTGAGAATGAGCCTAAGCCCATTCTCACGGCGCGACGTTTTCAGTATATGGATGCGGGTCGACTATGCTCGTCAATCGTTTCATATGCCCTCCGGTTTTTCTGCGAAAAACAATATGGTGTCATTATAAACGCATCGAAAAAGGATTGCAAGCCCCAATCCGCCCGGTTTTGATTCGGATTCGTGATAAGATCCATCAAAACGCGTGATTTTCGGTTCCCTCTGTCCATGTCCCGGAAAAGGCTGATATGCGTTTTTGGCAAATTGTCCATTTTTTTATAAAAACACAGCAAAAAACTATTTACATTTCTGAAAACCGATGGTATAATATATTAAACAAATTAGAGAGGGGATCCCAGATGCTGAAAGATTATACGCCGAATTTTCGCAAGTTGGAAGAGCTTCTTGAAGCGCTTCAGATTAAATGGAAGCTGTCTGATAAAGAGGTCGATGATCTGAGAGACAGAATTCTTCGTGGTGAAAAAGGTCTGATTGCCTGGCTTCTGAGCCTGTTCGGGCTTTGATCCTATTCATGGTAATAAACAGCCGTTTCCTTTGTCCTTGGGAAACGGCTGTTTTTTGTCTGCGTCAAAGCGTGTCTGCTTCGATGACCGCGATCCGCCTGACGGAAAGCGGCAGAAGGCCCGCGCCGAATTTCTTCGCTCCGGCTTCAAAGCAAATCAGGAGCTTCCCGTCACGCAGGTCAAGGTCTTCGCTCATGCGAGGCATTTCCAGATCAAGTCTCAGCCGCGCGCCGTCCAGCAGGACCAGCGGGAGTGTCCCCTCTCCCGGGACGGCTCTGTCGAGTTCTTCCGAAAGATCTATGCTGCCCTCGGGGTCGCCGCCGTCATAAACAAAGAGGTGAGAGGTCCGGAAGCCGTGCGAGCAGGAGACCGCGACCCTGCCTTCCGGCAGCACGGCGAAGCCCTGCGCGGCGTCCGGCGTTGCATAGGCGATCACGGGCAGGGCGGGCTCTGCAAGGCCGAACGCCCCGTTTTGGTCCAGTCTGTACCCGAGCGTGAGCGCCTGATAGACCCCGGTCCCGGTTTCCGTTCGGTGCCGCTCGTCCGTCTCATAGCCCACGTCGTGGTATTCCCCGACGTAGAGCATTCCGTCTGTGGAGGAGCAATAGGAGGCGTTGACCGGCACGTCCACGTGACCGCAAAACGCCAAGGTCCCGCCGTCCGGCGCGGCCAGCACGTCGGAAAGCGGCAGCACAAAGAGCTTGTGGGCGTTCGAGATATAGATCCAGTCCCCGGCGGCGGTCACGCCGCCCGCGTGACCGGTATAGTCCTCGCCGGTCTCGGTCCGCAGCAGAATCGTTTTCTGCCGCCCGTCGGGAGCGTAGACGTAAAGCCGTGAGGCGCCTTTCCCGTTCATATACCCGCATACCAGCGTTTCGCCGGAGGCCGTTTTCGTTACGCCCTGCGGCACAAAGCCCTCCGCCCGGTCTGCGAAAGCAGGTCCGAACGATGCGCTGCGGTAAAACGCGGGGTAGAACAGCTGCCCCGGAAACAGACACAGGGCAACGTAAACGGCGACGAGCGCGACCAGCGCGAGCAGCACGCGCTTGAGGATTCTGCCGCTGCGTTTTTCGGTCCTGCGGTTCTTTTTCACGTGGATCAGCTCCTTTTTTCGGTCCTGAACAGAGATATCCGATTCCAGTATAGCCCAAACGCGCGAGCCTGTCAATGCGAAAAGGAATGTTTCACTCTTTACAAAAGGAAAGGTTCATGGTATACTGAAGCGGTAAAAACGAAAAGGAGGGATTTCCGTGAAAAAGCCCCTTTGTATTTTCTTAAGCGCGCTGCTGCTGTTGCTCTCGCTGCCGACCGCGTTCGCGGAGCCTGCCGGGGACCTGTGTTTCCGCGCGGACGGCACGTTCACGATCCTGAACCTCAGCGATACGCAGGACGACGCGCATCCCGCGCCCGATATGCTGAAGCTCCTTGCCCTTGCTGTGGAGACGGCCGACCCCGATCTCATCGTGATCAACGGCGACCTTGTGGAGGACCGGCGCGTCGGCGACCGCGCGTCCGACGATCAGCCGGGCAAGGAGGGCGTGAACGTCTATGACCTCAAGGGAAATCTTGATTACGACCGCACCCGCGAAAACGTGGAGTCTGCCGTTTCTTCGATTTTCGGCGTGTTGGAACAATACGGCGTGCCGTATGCGATCGCCCTTGGCGACAACGACCGCAAGGTGGGGCTTTCAAGCGCCGAATGGATCGAGATTCTCTCCGCCTATCCGCATTGCCTGTTTTTCGACGAGAGCCCGGACGAAGCGGACGCGATCGACTATCACCTCAGCGTGAAGGGCGGCGACGGCGCCGATGCGCTCACCGTCTGGCTGATGGATACCCGCCTGCATGGGGTGACGGACGAACAGGCGGACTGGTATTATGATACCGCCGCCGCGATTACCGCTTCAAACGGCGGGACCCCGGTTCCGGCATTTTCCTTCCAGCATATCCACACGGCGGATATCGGCAACCTGTTCGTGCCCTGCAAAGCGACGGACGAGGGCGCGAAAAAGAGCGAGGACGGCTACGTCCGGCTGGACCGCAGCGTCGCGTCCGGCTATAACTTCTTCAGCTACGAGCCCGGGCAGCGGACCTATCAGTTCGATCGCTGGGTCGCGGCAGGGGACGTGATGGGCGCTTTCTTCGGGCATATGCACGTGGAAGGCTTCTCCGGCAAGGTGGAGGGCGTTGAGCTCGGCTTCACCTACGGCTGCGAGATGGCAAAAATCGGCCCTTACGGCTTCCGCGTGCTGACCGTCAACGAAAACGATCCCCGGAGCTATACGAACGAGACCTATCAGTATTCCGGCAGCGCGCGCCTCGGCACCGCGAAGGTGACGAAGTACGAGGAAAAGCCCTATCATACGGATACCGGCGTCCTGGCGCTGCTGCGCAGGATCCTCAGTCTGTTCCGCTCCATGATCTCGGCGCTGATCTATCTGTTCCGGTAAGCTTGCGGGAGAACACTTTGATGCAGGAGGAATAAAAGCATGAAAAAAGGAATGGCGTTTGCGGTCAGGATCCTGCTCACCGTTGTGGCGGTGCTGATCACGGTCCTTGTCACCAAGCAGATCCACGACCACCCGGAGTTCCTGACCAAAGGCAAAACGGAGGACCTGTATACGATCCTTGACGCGGGGGCAGGGTACCCCGAGGGCAAATTCGTCAGCATTGACGGAGCGGTCGTGCTGTCCCGGTTCGCAACGATGAATTATACGACGGATGGCGTCCCGACCACCAAGGACGGCTATTATTACGTGATCCTGAAAAACCGCGACGCGATCGTCGTCAAGGCAGGCGCGACTTCGGATATCGAGGTCCTGCAGACCGCTTCCGACTCGCCGCTGAAATCCCTGCTGGAGCAGCTTCTGACGGATAACGGCACGATCCATCTGGAGGGCAAGCTCGTAAAGCTGACCGATCAGAGAATCGTCGAGTTTTATCAGGAGAGGTCCGCCGACTACGGTTTTTCCGATTCCGCGCTGAGTCTGGTGAAGCCGCAGCTATACGAGCTGGATATGACCGCGTGGCATATGGAAAACGTTCTTCGTTATATCGGTCTGCCTGCGCTGGGACTGCTTGTTCTGGTCGGCATCGCCGTGATCATCTCCAAAAAGAGAAAACACGCGTAAAACAAAACCGGCGTCGCCCGAATGTGGGCGGCGCCTTTTTGTAAAAGATCGCCGCGGCCAGTCCGGTCGCGGCGACTGTATTATCTGACATGTTTCTGCATTTCCTGTGCGCGCTGCGCGTCCCGTTCGCGCCGCTCGGCAAGCGCCTGCATGATCGCCTTCCGTTTGTCTCCGTGGAAATTATCGAAAAAGTACACGATCGCTGGCAGCAGATTACCGATCACGCCGCACAGGGTGACCACGAAGTAAATGCCCTTCAGCGTCCGGTCGCTCTGCACGATGTCGATCGCTTTCCCGTTTTCATCCTGCTGTCCGCTCTGGTAGCCGATCCTGACCAGGGACAGATTTTTGATGTTGATGCGCAGCAGGGAATTCAGCCTGCCGATGATGCTCTGGAAGGCCAGCAGCATACCGTCGGAGCGCACCGGCGTGCCGAAGCGGTTCTCGGTATCCCACTCCATATAATCGGTGGAGTCCGCAAGCAGGATCTTGCGCGCCGCGCCCATGCCGGAGTTCGGCATGCCGGAAAAGCCGATCAGAACGCCCGTCACCCAGCGCAGCTTTCTGACGCGTTCAAGGTTGAAGTTGATGCCGAGCAGCGCCGCCGCGCCGTAAAACACGGCGGAATACAGGTGCCCGCCCAGCAGCATGGTGCGCGGGGCGATCTTTTTGCCGACGAAGGGGACGGAGAACAGCCCGGCGTAGGAGAGAATGCCGCTGATCATATCCACGCCCGCCTTCATGCTGTAATCGTTGAAGGTTTCGCTGTAAAGGTCCGGCAGCAGATCGTATGTCACCTGCCGCACGGTCTCAAACACGGTCGCAACCATCATGATGAGGAAGGGCTTGTTGTGCAGGATCGCCGACAGGGTGTTGCGGTCCCAGTGGATCTTTTCGTCGTCATGGACCTTTAGGCCGCCGACCTTTTCGTTCAGGGTGAAATAAGGGGCGATCATGGTGCCGACGCCCAGCACGCAGAACACCAGCGCCACAAAGAAATACGCCCATTTCTTCTGCTCCGCCGCTTTGAACTGCTTCACCGCGATCGGCAGGATCCAGCCGGGCAGCATGGAACCGAGGGTGGAAGCGAGGGCTGAGATGGTATAGAAGTTCTTGCGGTCATCCGGGTTCGCGGTCATGCGCAGCGAAAGCGTGGACAGGGACATATCGAAAAAGGTGTCCACGGTCTCAAACAGCAGCGTGAGGACGAAGGCCCAGACCATGTTGAACAGGATGGAGCCGGACGGCACGATAAACAGCAGCAGGCTCGTCACGGCGAAGGGCAGGGGCGCGATCTGCAAAATGCGTTTGGTCACGCTCTTTTTGCCCTCCCGCACCGGGCGGTCCAGCAGCGCGCCCGCCACTGGCGGCACGAAAAAGCTCAGCGCGGAGGACGCGGTCTCGATCAGGTTCTCCTTTTCGGGCGGGATCATCTGAAAGTCCCGGTTGAATTTGCCGGAGTAGGTGTAAACACAGTCCTGGCCCATGGCATTGCCGAACATACCGCCGGCGTAGCCGAGCTGCTCCTTCACGGTGAAGGAGGGGTTGTTGGTGATCTTGTGCAGGGCGGTCTTTGCTTTTTCCGGAATACCCATACGGTTGTCTCCTTTCGGGTCGGTTTGGGGATCGCTCAAGATTGCAGGGGCTTGCTTTGCAGTCCAAAGGCGTTTTCCGCCACGATGTGCAAGCGGTATTCCGCCGGTACGCGGTCAAAGGAACAGGTCAGCGGCGCGTCGGCGTTCGCACGCCAGTAGGACGGGACCACCAGCCGCACGAGCGGCGCTTCGCCTTCGGAGAGCAGAAAGACGCGGTAAAGCGTCACGGGCGTTCCGTCCGGGATCGTCGCGGGCGGAAAGGACACGGTAAGCGTTTCGCCGGTCCTTGCAGCTTCCGGTTTCGCGTCGGGCGGGAACGAGGGCTCGCCGGTATCGGCGCAGGTTGGCGCGGTCGGCGGATCGGCAGGGGAGAAGGAATAGGAAACGAGCGTCGCGTCCGCCAGCGCGTCGATCCCCGTCAGGCGGACCCGCCCGTATTCGTTCACTTCAACCAGCCAGTACTGCGCGATTTCGGTATAGCCCGGCGGGTGGATCGTCCGCACGCCGTCAACGGTGAGCTCGGCGTAGCTGACGGCGCCGGTCCCAAGCGCTGTGAACGCGCCGCGCCAGAACGAACGCGGGTCGTTGAGGGGATAGTGCGAGTGCCCGGAGAAATGGACGACCTCGGGATGCCGTTTGAGAATGTCCGCAAAAAACGGGTGCGCCCAGCCGTCGGTCTTGCTGCTGCCGTAAACGGTATCCGGCGCGTGCTCGTGCGTGAACACAAAAACCGGCTTGCCCGGCGCGTCGGCTTTCGCGCGCAGGATCTCTTCGCTGAGCCAGGACCTTTGCGCTTCGGCGTAATAAACGCCGGTCTCTTCGCAGGTCGAAACGCCGATCAGGTGAAACCCGTGCAGCACGGTGTGAAAATCGGACGGCTGCCCGGTCTTTGCCCGGTAATCGCGCAGACCGTCCTTGACGCACACGCGCCCTTCGGTCCAGTTATCGTGGTTTTTCGCCAGGACCGCAAAAAAGGGGACCTCGTCCCGCAGAACGCCGCGCACGGTCTCCAAAAACGCGTCGATCTGCTCCGGCGTGCCGTGGTTCGTCAGGTCGCCGTCGAAAACTACGGCGTCAAGCGTCGGGTGCATCGGGTCCGCCGCTGCCCGCCGCCATGCGGAGCGCAGCAGCCGTTTCAGCCGTTCCCGGCGCGGGTCAGCCGCCCCGCGCAGATGCACGTCCGAACAGACCAGAAAGCGCATCGCCGCCGCAAAGGAGTCGGCGTTCGTTTCGGTATCCATAGGCGACCCTCCCCGCATTTTTTGTCTTCTGTTTACAATATATAACGAATATACGGCGTTGTCAATGGAAGAAAAACGTTCACCGCGAAAAAATTGCGGAAAAATGCCCGGAACCTCTTGACAAAACTAATTAAATTAGTTAAAATACACATTGAAATAGCAAAGGAGGCGATCTCATGCCGAGAATGAATCTGGATAAGCGAAAGATCCTGGAGGCTGCCGGGGCGCTGGCGAACGAACTGAGCGTGAAAAAACTAAGCCTCAACGCCCTTGCGGCGCGCCTCGGGATCAAGCCGCCGTCTCTGTATAACCATGTGGAGAGTCTGGACCGTCTGCGCCGGGACCTGATGGCGTATGGCTGGGAGACGCTGGGCGATGAGATCAGCGACGCGCTGATCGGCGTTTCGGGAGACGAGGCGATCCGCCGCGCCTGTAATGTGATCTATGATTACGCGGCCCGAAACCCCGGCGTGTTCGAGGCAATGGCGTATTATAACAGCGACGACGGGGAGGGGGATTCCCCGGCGGATCGGCTGAGCGCGATCGTCTACCGCCTTTGCAGCGCAAGGGACGTGAGTGAAGCGCAGGCGGTGCACGTGCTGCGCGTCTTCCGCAGCTATGTGGAGGGCTTTGCCCTGCTGGCGAAGCATCGCTCCTTTTCGCGCGACGTCCCGGTGCGGGAGAGCTTTGACCTCGGCGTGGAATTCCTGATCGCCGGGATCCATCGGCTGGAAGACGCGCACCGTGCGCAACCGGAAAACGGGGCGGGGAAGCCCCCGGAAGGAAGTGGAAATCATGCATGAGAATCCCGCAGCAAAGACTGAATCAGACGCTGCGCTGGCGGAAAAGTACCGCGTCCTGCGCGATCTGATGCTCACGCGCCATACGCGGAACAGCCGGTATTATCGCATCGGCAAGCTTGCCGTTGCCGTCGGCTTTACGGTGCTTTCGGTGCTGCTGGCGCTGCTCGGCGCCGCCACCGGCAGACCCATGCCGCCGCTGATCATCTGGATCGCGCTGCTGTTCCTGATCGTGTTCGTGTTTGTGATCCTGGAACGGCGTATGCACGTGATGGAAACGAGAATCATCCCGTTCCTGACGGACGACGCGCAGACGACGCTGGACCTTTACGATCCGTGGGAGGACGACGGAGAAGAGGAAGAACCCGAAGAGGAGGAAGACCCATGAAAACAGTGCTGCGCGTGTTCGCGCGCGATATGAAGAATATAACCAAAAACGCCATGGCGATCATTCTGGCAGCAGGCGTGCTGATCCTGCCCTCGCTCTACGCGTGGGTGAACATTTACGCGAACTGGGACCCATATGGCAAGCAGAGCACGGGCAATATGCAGATCGCCGTGATGATCGAAGACAAGGGCGTGGAGTTTCGCGGGATCTCGGTCAACGTCGGCGAACAGATCCGGGAAAACCTGTCCGGCAACGACGTGATCGACTGGCAGTTTGTCGATCATGACGCGGGGATCGAGGGCGTCAGATCCGGCGCGTATTACGCCGCCATCGAGGTGCCGGAAAACTTCAGCGAATCGCTGACCAGCATCGTGACGGATGCCTTTGAAGCGCCCACGCTGACCTATTATGCGAATGAGAAAAAGAACGCGATCGCCACCAAGATCACCGATAAGGTCGTGCAGACGGTACAGGGCGAGGTAAACGCCTCGTTCATCGAGACGATCGCGGACCTGATCAATAAGCTCTCCGGCACGCTCGTCACAAACGGCAAGGCGGGCGTTTCATCCACGGCGCAGGATCTGTCCGCGGATATCGGGCTCATCAAAGCAAGTGTGGACGGTCTGCAGCAGACGCTCGGCTCCTTCGAGTCCGTGCTCACCTTTGTCAAGGATCTCTCCGGCGCGGTGCCGGACAGTGAGCTTGAAAAACTGAACCGGGACCTGAACGGGACCATTCAGAACACGCAGGACGCCGTCCGCGTCACCAAGGCGGCGCTCTCGGGCCTGACTTCCTCGGTGGACGTGCTGCTGGCGCAGACCTCCGCGGAGGTCGCCTCCGCCGCGGAGCTGCTGGATGGCGCAACTCACCTTGCGAATGCTGCTGCTGCCGAAACCAATCTGCAAAGCGCATCTGCTCTGATCCGGAACCATCAGAACCGGATCTCCTCCCTGCTTACGTCTCTGGAGGCGCTGCAGACCGCGCTGCCGAACGCGGCGGGACTGGGTAACACCATCACCCGGCTGAAAACAGTGCAGACGGAGCTGGCGCAGGCGGAGACCTCCCTGACCGGCGCGCTGAACGGCGCAACGCCCGCCGAGGCTGCGGCGTCGATCGGCACGCAGCTTTCCGGCGTTTCCGACTCCCTGTCTGCGATCGGCTCGGATTATAAGACCACCGTGCAGCCTGCCCTCACCGCGGCTGCGGATTCCTTTGCGGACGTGCTTGGCGACGTTTCCTCGATCCTGACCGCAGTCACCGGCAGCGCGGATTTCTCAAAGATCTCCGAAACGGTCGGCGGTTCTGCCGATACCGGCGTCACGATCCTGCAGGATCTGTCGGCGCTGCTGACCCGCTTCTCCGGCAGACTGGACAGTCTGCAGACGCTGGTTTCCGGCGCGGGGGAGAACGAGGTCGTAAACGTCCTGTATAACCTGCTGGTCACAAACGGCTCCAGCCTCGGCGCGTTCCTTGCAAGCCCCGTGTCCGTGGATACCGATACCGTTTACGGTATCGCAAACTACGGCTCCGCCATGGCGCCCTTTTATACCACGCTTGCGATCTGGGTCGGCGGCATCGTGATGATCGCCATCTTCAAGACGGACGTGAAGAAAAAGAAGGCGCTCGGGGGCGTCTCGCTCGATCAGGAATACTTCGGCAGGGGCTTGACCTTCCTGGTATTTGCGCTGGCGCAGGGACTGATCATCTGCCTCGGCGACCTGTATTTCCTCAAGATCCAGTGCAATCATCCCTTCCTGTTTATCCTCGCGGGGTGCTGCGCGTCGCTCGTCTATTCGTTCTTTATTTATTCGCTTACCGCTGCTTTCGGGGATATCGGCAAGGCCATCGTCGTAATCCTGCTGGTCGTGCAGCTCGGCGGCTCCGGCGGCACCTTCCCGATCGACGTCACGCCGGCCTTCTTCCGCGCGGTCAATCCGTATCTGCCCTTCACCTTCGTCATCAACGCCATGCGGGAATGCGTGTGTGAGATCTGGGGCAGCGACTACTGGATCGACCTGCTCAAGCTCGCGGCGTATATCCCGGCCGCGCTCGTCTTCGGACTGCTTGTTCGGCGGCTGCTCAAACGCCCCGTGCGCTTTTTCACCAAAAAGATCGAGGAGACCGATATGGTCTGACCTCCCGTCGTAATAAACCGGACCGCCCTGCCTGTGCGCGCAGAGCGGTCCGGTTTTCTTTTCACGGAATTTTAGCGCCTTTTGAGGTGACCGGCGACACGGATATACGCGTCTTACCCGATCACTTGCAGGCTGCTGGCGCCGTCGCGGTCCTTGGTGACGACGATCTGTTTATCGATGCGGTCTTTGAGCTCCGAAACGTGGGAGATGATGCCGACGAGCCGGTTCCCGTCCGCGAGGCCGTTCAGGGTATCGATTGCCTTTTTCAGGGTATCGCCGTCGAGGGAGCCGAAGCCCTCGTCCACGAACATGGTGTCCAGCCGGACGCCGCCCGAGGACGACTGGATCTCATCCGAGAGGCCCAGCGCAAGCGACAGGGAGGCTTCAAAGGATTCGCCGCCGGACAGGGACATCGCGCTGCGTTCGGTCCCGTTCGTGTGGTCGATCACGTCCAGATCGAGCCCGCTCTTGCCCTGCCTGCTCTGCGATTCCGTGCGGCGTTTGAGCTCGTATTTGCCGTCGCTCATCTTGCGCAGGCGGATGTTTGCCCGCGCGATGATGCGGTCAAAATAGGCGGTCTGGACGTAGGTTTCCAGCATGATCTTCTCCTTGCCGTTCAGCGTGCCGTTTGCGGTATCGGAAAGAGCCTTGACCCACGCGTAGCGGGTTTCGAGCCGGGCAAGCTCCGCGGCTTTTTCGCGGATCCCGTTCAGCGTCTGCCGGTTTGCGTGCAGCCGGATATGCAGCTTGTTCCTTTCGGCTTCAAGGCTTTTCCGGTTGGCTTCCAGTTCGTAGATCGCCGTTAACACGGCGTCCTTGTCGAGGTCCGTTCTTTCGGGCAGATTCGCTTCCAGCTCCCGGATCGCTTCCTGCCGTCCGCTGACAGCCTTTTCAGATTCGTTATACGCAGTCTGCGCGGACGCCAGCCCGTCGGTGATCCGACTGATTTCCGCCTTCAGCGTTCCGATGCGGGCAAGCGCTTCCTGTTTGCCGGGGAAGGAGAGTCTTTCCATGTTTTTTGCGAGCTGTTCCTTTTTATTTTTGATCCCGGTCCTTAGCTCGGTGAACTGGTTTCGCAGCTCGTCAAGCTCTTTTTTCATGACGGCAAGCCGGTTTTCCAGCTCCGGGATCGTTCGGTCCAGCTCTCCCCTTCGGGCGACGCGTATTTCTTCCTCCCGGATTTTTTTATCCAGATCCCGCGCCGCGGACTCGGCCTCGCGGATCATACCCGGCAGCAGCGTCTGCGCTTCCTGTGTTTCGTCCGTCAGCTCCAGAGCTGCCAGCGCCTTGCGGATCGTGTTTTCCAACGCCGCCAACGCCGCCTTTGCGTCGGCGCACTGTTCGCTTTTCTGGCGCGCAAGCCTGTCGGCGGTTTCCATTTGACGCTTTGCTTCCTTCAGGCTTGCTTCAGTCGGCGCGTGCGCGGATTTTACGGCAAGCCTCGGGTGCGTCGTGCTGCCGCAAACGGGGCAGGGCATGCCGGGTGTAAGGCTTTCGGCGATGATCCCTGCCTGCTCGTCCAGAAACGCCCGGTTCATGCTGTTGTAGGTTTCCCTTGTGCGGTCGCTGCCGTCGGCGGCGTCCCGATACTCCTGCCGCAGCTTTTCCAGCGCCGTCATGCTCTCTTGCCGCACGGTCAGGTCCTCCCGAACGTCCGCAAGTGCTTTCTTCCGGTTGACGGTCTTTTCCTTCTGCCTGATGAGCGTCTCCTTCAGTTCCCCGGCGCGGTCAAGCTTGAGCCGTTCTTCTTTCTGCGTCCGCAGGGCGTTTTCTGATTTTGCAATTTTGTCCTGCAGATCTCTTACGGTTTTGTCTCTCTGCAGTTCCTGTTTCTCGCCGTCCAGAATCTCGCGGCGCAGCGCCTCCAGCTCCTCATATCGGGGAAGCTGGTCCTCCAGCCTTAACTTTTCCGCCTTGGCCTTCTCCGCCGTGGGGACCTTCGCCTGCAGGTTCTCGAGTTGCGCGCGCAGCCGCTCCCTTTTCTCGGTTTCCTGTTTCAGCAGTGCTTTGAGCTCCGCGGCTTTTCTTTGCGCCCTTTCCCATTCCTTGAGCTTGCCGAGCTTTTCGTTCGTCTCGCCCAAAGACTTTTCCAAGGCTTCCCGCTGTTCCGAAAGACCGGCCTCCGTCCTTTCGTCCTGCCCGATCAGCTTTTGCAGAAGGGCAAGGATCTCCTCAGTGGGAAGCTCGTCGTTTTTCGCCTTTTCCACGTCAAGGGACAGCGCGTCGTCTTCCGCCGCCTGAATGCCGTTTACAAGCTGTTTTTTCAGCAGCTTCGCATCCCCGCATTGCTCGTTCAGGTCTTTTGCCTCGCGTTTCAGCTCCTCCTGCAGCGTTTGAAAGCGCTCTGTTTTGAAAATGCGGCGGAAGATGCCGATCCGTTCATCCGTGGAGGCGTGCAGCAGCTTCATAAAGTCGCCCTGCGCGATCATGGCGATTTTCATGAACTGATTGCGGTTCACGCCCATAACGGACTCGATCGTCGCGTCTACGTCAGACTGCCTCGCGATCACGCGGCCGTCCGGCATGGTCAGGCAGGCGTCAGCGGACTGCTTTGTAAGCCCCGTACCGCGCGCTTTGGGGCGCTCGTATTCCGGATTCCGCTTAACGGTATATCGCCGCCCGGCGTAATCGAACGTCAGCTCGACCTCGGTCGGGGTTTCGGGCTTTGCGTATTTGGAGCGGAACATGGAGGGCTTTCGCACGTCGCCGCTGGCTTCGCCGTACAGCGCGAAGGTGATCGCGTCGAAGATCGTGGTCTTCCCGGCGCCGGTATCCCCGGTGATCAGATACAGCCCCTTTTCGCCGAGCTTTTCAAAATCCAGAACGGTCTCGCCGGCGTAGGGCCCGAACGCGGATAGCTTCAGTTTGATCGGTCTCATTGCGCGTCCTCCCAGATCGATTCGATCATTTTCTGCAAAAATGCCGCCTGCTCCCCGGTCATCGGCCGGTTGTTCTGCAGCTCGAACAATTCCCCGAACAGGGTGAAGGGCGATTTTTCGTCGGCTGCCGTACCGCCGAGGATCACCGCGTTCGTGCGGGTGCGCGTGTTGTCGTAATCCAGACTCATCAGGCAGCGATAGATCTGCCGGAGCTTCGCGAACGCGTCCGGGATATCCGTTTCGTCCGTCAGAATGATGCGCGTGTAATCCTCCGGCAGGGTGGTATTCTCATAAAACGATTTGTCCGTGACCTGAGCGAACGACCCCTTCAGCTCGACCATATCGCGCTTCGGGAGGAGCTCGACGGCGCGTACCTCGACCTCTCCCTTCTGCCGCAGCTCCACGACCGTGACGGATTTTTTGTCCTTTGCTTCGGAGAAGGAGTATTTCAGCGGCGTGCCGCAGTAGCGGATCGTGGGGGAGCCGCAGCTTTGCGGGGAATGGATGTGCCCCAGCGCGACGTAATCGAACGGCGCGAAGACCGAAGCGTCCACGTTGTCCGACCCGCCGACGGAGATCTCCTCCGATTCGCTGCGGGCGGCGCCGGTGACGAACTGATGGGTGATCAGCACGTTACGTTCGGCGGCGTTCACTTGCATGTCGTCGATCACGCACTGCAGCGCCTCGGTGTAGCTCATGTTTTCTCTGTCCTCATGAAAGCGCCTTACGTGCTGGGGCTTGATAAACGGCAGCAGATACAGATGAACCGGACCGTAGTCGTCGTGCAGCGTGATCGGCCTGATCTCTCCGTCATAAACGGGGGACAGATAAACGCCCTGTTCACCCATGATGCGTCCGCCGAACGCGATGCGCTCCGGCGAGTCGTGGTTGCCGCTGATCACAAAGACCTTCAGGCGGCGCTTTGCCAGCCGCGACAGAAAATCGTCAAACAGGCTGACCGCCTCCGCGGAGGGCGACGATTTGTCGTAAACGTCCCCCGCGATCATCACGCCGTCCGGCGCTTCGTCGTCTATGATCTGTAAAATGCGTTTCAGTATGTACGCCTGATCCTCCAGCAGGGAATACTCCTTCAGGCGTTTTCCGAGATGCAGGTCGGAAAGGTGGATCAGCTTCATCCTGGATTCCTCCGTTTGTTTTGGGCGCGCCTGTCGCAGGCGTCGCTCTTTGCGTTTTATTATATCAAATTCACAACGCGGAATCAATACCAGAGAAACGAAATCGCAGGAAAAGGGAACGAAAGCGCGCCTTCCCGATACGGCGGACCTTCCCGCCGGGGATTGCGTATTTTGCATTTTTATATCAGGTATTGTATATTTTTATGAACTTTTTATTTCATATGCTTTATTTATTCACAATTGATATGGTAAAATAACAAAACCAAAGAATGAATGGAGGTAATCTCATGCAAAAAACGATCCGAAAACCCATCAGCATTCTGCTGAGCGTTCTGCTTGTGTTCTCGCTCGCAGTCGGCGCAATGCTTCCGGTTTTTGCCGAGGGGGATGACCCCGAAGCAAACTGGGTACAGGTCCCCACCTCTTCCGAGGAACTTTCAGAAGGCGACTACTGGTTCGATCTGAGCGGGCTGGACGCCTACAAGGAGATCTTCGCCAATGAGAGCGTCTATGACCTCATTCCGGAGAACAACGAATACAGAGTCGGCGTCACCTATCTCAAGGATACCTATCCCGAGGATTGGGCTTCGGCGATCGAGGAATTCAAGAGCCGGAATCCCGGCTTTGACGATTATGACTTCAACGCGGAAAACGGCGGCTGGCCGATGTATGACACCGAAGATATCTTCTTCGAGGCGCTGAGCGCCAAGGGCGTCGACGTCTCTTACTCCGCGATCGAAAAGCTTGGCAAAGCGTACCTCGGCGAAAAGTATCCCGATGAAGTCGCCGCGGCGAACGCCGAAGCGCAGGCGTATATCGACGAGCTCAGGAGCCTCGACTGGTTTGTCGACTTCAATTTCAGCGGTTTCGACTGGATCAAGGCCGAACAAAACGGCGCGCCCTATGAAGGCCACGTTGGACAGGAAATCATCAGCGAATGCTTCACGGTCTATGGCGCAAACTGGGAAAAGGTCGCCGTTGTTGATTCCGCGGACGAACTGACAACCTGCGGCTATGTCCTCGACAAAGCCGTTTTGGAAGCCGTTGTCAAAGAGATGATCCTCCGCATCGTCGGCGACGCGGAAGTGATCGGGACGGTCGATTATGAAACGGGCGAGATGAAGGAGATTCCGATCGCCGAATATATTGCGCAGCAGGTCGAACTGTACACAGACATTGAAATCAATACGACCGCTGCGGAAGACAATCTGTTCCGCTATAAAGTCAATACCGAGCAGAGTCTGTATCCCGGCGGTCCGACGAGCACCCTCAGCATCGTCTATCCGCTTGCCGATCACACTTGGGCATCCACCCCCTTTACCGCCGCGTTCTTTGCCGAGAACGTTCAATTCGTTCACGTCAACAACGAGCCCACCTGGCAATGGGAGAGCGAGACGCAGGCCAGAGCCATCTTCGTGTGCAAGGACGGCGACCGGAAGATCAGCGTGACCGCGACGGGCGACGAGATCACCGCCGAAGTGATCAAAGAAGCCACCGCCGCCGAGGACGGCCTCATCCGTTACACCGCGACCGTGGAGTTCGAGGGCAAGACCTATACCGATACTTACGATAAGATCATCCCCGCGACCGGTACGCCCGATGAGCCCGATACGCCTGCCTCCGGCAGCACCTGCCCCTATTGCGGCGAAAAGCACGACCGCAAAACGATTTCCGGCTGGTGGACGGAGCTGATCCATCACATTCTTTACGTCCTGAATCAGGTTTTCTTCTGGTGGAACGCCTGAGTCCGTCCGTTGGCGGCAGCAGAAGGCTTGCGATAAAACGCGCGCTTTCTATGTGATCAACGTCAGGATAACGGCATGAATACCAAGCCCCTGCCCCCGGCAAAAGGGCGGGCTCCCGCCCTCATAACGCAGAACCGAAAGCCCCGGAATCCAGCGATTCCGGGGCTATTCCGTATTTTTTTTGCTTCAGCGGCGGCTCTTCATTTTGCCGAAGATCGTCAGCACGGCAAGCGCCGCGATCACGCACAGCAGGACCGTCACGGCGGTTTGCGACAGCTTGCCCTTGTTCCAGAACACGAGCAGCACCACGAACCCGACGATCGCGGCAAGCACGAACAGCACAGCCAGCACGAACAGAACGAGGCCGAGCTTGGATTGGCGTTCCTCCGCGCCCTTTTTGTTCATCTGCTCCCGCCAGCCGCCGTCCTGCAGCTTCTTCAGCTCCGCCTTGCAGTATAGAATACTGTCCTCCACCTCGGCAGCGTCGGCGATCGACTCCAACTGCCGAATCGCCTCCCGATACGTCGCTGCGGTGTGGTGGCGGATCATCCGGTCCGCGCTGTCCCGGATCTCCCGCAGGCGGCGCAGCTCCTTTTCGTCCGCCTGCGTCCTTTCGCCGCAGTCCTTGCAGACCCCGACGCCCTCGTCAAGGTCGATTTTCAGATTCTTCCCGCATTGCGGGCAGGTATAAAGCTTCATAAGACCACCCGTTCCCCGGCCGTGTCAGCAGCCGCTCCGTTGTATTTGCTTGCGTCCGCTTTTATTCTATCACAAACACCTGCCGCTTGTAAAGCGGGAATCGGGATCTGACGGCGGATCCTTTCGGAAATCTCAGTCGTCTTCCTCAAGATGGACCCGTGTGAGCGTCAAAACGCGGCTGCCGACCGTCAGCGACACCGGATAGACCTCCTGTTGATAGACTGCCGCCTGAATGGAAACGGGATAGCTGATGCCGCCGATCTCGATCTCATTCGCCCAGTCGCAGGCGTACCAGTGCAATCTGACGTCTTCGCGCCATTGAAAATAGGCGGTTCCGTCCTGTCTGCGCTTCTCAACGTCCGGTCCGAACAGGGACGCGGCTTCATCCGGATCAAGCGTATACGCCCCTGCGGACATATCCTTGTACGCGCCCCTTGTAAAGGATAGCTCCGGTTGGTGCCCTTCCCCCGGGCGTACCACATATTTTCCGGTTTCCGCATCTGTCTCGAAATGAGCAGGATCCCGCAGTCCCTCAATGGTAAAGCTGTCGTCGCCGTAGACGGCAACGTCGAACATGAACCACTGCCCGTCTTCGGAAAAGCCGATCAGCGCGCCCTCCGGCTTCAGGGATACGACCGTACCGTACGTAATCGCGTTTTTCACGTTTTTTTCCGCTTTTGCTTTGTCAAAATTTCCTTTCCCCGCAAGCAGACAGAGCAGCAGGAGCTGTAATCCTGCAAGAGCGATCGCAAATACCTTACGCATGATTCTCTTTCTCCTTTCCGGTCGTCGCCGCGTCGGTCGTTTTCTCCCGCTCCTTCGCGAGCTTTTTCAGCATATATCTGTTTGATGCCAGCAGCGCCGCGCCGGTCAGCAGGGCGGTCACGCCGAGCAGCAGCACGTTTTCTGAGAACGCCCCCGTCACAAGGATGAACAGCGCCGAAATATTGATGATCCCGGCGTTCACACGGGCGAGCTTCACGTTTTTGACCCCCGAAGTCACGGTCAGAATGCCAAACACGAGACTCGGCAGGACCGTAAGGAGCTGCAGGCTCCGGAATGCGAAGAGCACAATCGGCAGGGAGAGGGCGATGCATACGGCGTAACAGACGCCGATCTTGCCGAGGCGGTATTTCTTCCGTCCGCGCAGACCGAACAAAAGCGGCAGCCCGACGCAGAGGATCATCACGAGGAGCAGCGGCAGCCCGAAATCCGGATAGTCGAGCGACCCGTACGGATCCATAAAAATGAATACGACCGCGTTTACGAACAGCGCGATCCCGCAGATCACCGCGCCCGGCGTGCGCAGGGGCAGGGAGGTCTTCTCCTCGCCGCCTGCCAGAAACTGGCAGAGCCCGAGCAGCAGGATCAGGATCATGATCACCCGGTAGCCCCCGCGCTCAAACCGGATCCAGAACATGATCGGCTGTATAAGCGCAAACAGCATCAGAAGCCATGCCTCAAGCCGGGCCGCAACGGCGTTTGCTTCGCGCTTTTGCCGATAGAGGAGGCACAGGACCGCCGCGCAGACCGCGATCACGGTCCAAACCCAAAGCCGGTAGGCTGGCGCGTCATAGGGCGCGTGCGAGAGGAGCCAGCCCGTTTCGACCGAGGCGGCAATCAGCGTAAACGAGAATGAGAACACGGACCGCAGCAGAAAGACCAGCGGCAGCGTGAGCAGGATCTCCGCCATCAGCAGATTGCCGAAGCCGAACCGCGCGTGGAACACGGCGTTTACCAGCGCGCCGGAGGCAACGAGCCCTGCCGTCCACAGCACCGCGGCGCTCTCCCGGAGGATCTGATTCCCGTCTTTTTTGAACAGAACCGTCAGCCCTGCGGCGGCACCCGCGAGAAACGGCAGGAAGGCGAGCGCCAGCTTGAAGAAATCCGGGATCTCCCGCCAGAAGAAAACGAAGATCAGGATCACCCCAACGGCGGTAAACAGCGACCCCATGACGGTCAGTGTCAGCGTCAGCGTGCGGCGGCGCTGCGCGGGATCGGCCTCCAGGCCGACCTTGTTCTTTTTGCCGTAGATGAGCGTTTCAACGTCGACGCCCAGCGCCTCGGACAGCAGCGCGAGCATGTTGACGTCCGGCTGCGTCCTTCCGGTCTCCCAGGATGAGATCGCCTGCCGCGTGACGTGGACCCGCTCGGCAAGCGCCTCCTGTGTGAGTCCACGCCCCGTCCGGAGGGTTTTGATGTTTTTGGAAATGTTGATCAAACGAGGTTCCTCCTTTCGTTCGGATCTGCCATTATGATAGCATATCCCGCCCGAAAAGTCACGCAACAAGATGTAGCGTCGTAACGATTGGCTGTTTTGTTGTAATAATCGGAAGAAAAACCGTGCTTCCGCCCTGACCGTCAGGTCGGCTTCCCGGCGAAAAACGGGGATATTATTGCGGCAGGGGGTGCATTCGGCAGTCGGTCAGGATAAAACAAAACATGCGATTCCGTTGCGCCGCTGTCTGTTTTGTAATGCGGCACGGCGCAAAATGAACAGGGACAAATGAACCGTCCGGTAAATCCCTTCGGAAAAGAATGGATCAACGGGGCGTATGCCTCCGGATAACAAAAAACTGCATGCCCGTTTGATGCGCGGGCATGCAGTTTTTTAAGCGCGGTCAATAGGTTACGGTGTGTTGTCTCGTGAGTGATTCGCTTCCGTTACTGCCGTAGAACGTGTATTCCGCCGTCACGCGGTAGGTTCCGGTCTGGGGAAGCGTCAGGGAGTAGGTTTTCGTGTAGTTCTTTAAGTTCGTTAAGGCAATCCAGGTGTTATCCGATTGTCCGTTGTCAACCTTAAACCAGAAAATTCCGAGTACGCGGCGTTCCACATAAGTATGGATTTCCGCGCTTGTAAAACCTTCTCCTGTGACCATATAATGATTTGAGATTCCCAAAACGCCGGAGTAAACTGCGGCAGTTGTTTGAACGTTCGCATAGTACTTTGACTTGGCGGGTCCCTCCGCATGTACAAGAACTGTAAAAAGGGAGAAACTGAGCGTCAGCATCAAAAGCACCGCAACAATCTTTTTCATCTGTTTTTTCATGAATAATCCTCCTTTTAATTTGATTTGAACAGAAATCCTCCTTTCATCTTATAATCTTGCTTTTATTGATTTTTGTGACATTTTTTTTCTGAAATTTTAAGTAATTGGCTGAATGGATCTGACTATTTTGCATATTCCATCCTTTGAGAAGTCGGCTTTCCCGAATATTTCAAGCTTGAAGAGATATCCCTCAAAATCCCAGAAAAGGAGGAGATATTTCTGACTCTCATATAAAAGCATGCTTTGTCCGTCGATCTCGATCTCGCGGCTTTGTCCGCGTTCATTGTCGATAGCGTTGAAAGTGCTGGAATCTGCCGTATACTGCGAAAAAGAAATGCAATCACCGTTTTTGTTTTTATAATCCCATATGATGAGATGTGGCAAACTATTTTTCTGAGCCAATGTGAATCCCTCCGGCAGGTCTGTGATCACATATTCCGTTTCGATATGATCCTTTTCTTCGGAGATCTCAAACACTACGTCGTCGTGATCGTCAAAATGCCGCAGGAAGAAATCAAAGATCGCCTCCCGTACCGCGCTGACGCTCATGCACAGGGCAAACAGCAGAAGGATCACGATCACCGCCGCGATCAGACTCTTCCGCAGCGTATGGCGCACCGGCTTCAAATGCGCCGCTTCCCGGGCGATCAACCTGTCCATTTTCCGTTCAAAGCGCGGCGAAAAGACGTGATCCGGCACGTCGGAAAGCGCCGGAACCCGTTCGCTCAGTACTTCAATCAATGCGCGTGAAAGCTGTTCTTTAGAGTAATTCAAGCAAAGTAATCCTTTCCCAGTTTTTCGCGGAGCAATTCCTTCCCGCGTGAGATCCGCTTGCGCACGGTCGCAGGCTTGAGTCCCAGCAGGTTGGCGATGGCGTCGGAGGGCATCTCCTGCACCAAATCGTAATACAAAACGTCGGCATAGATCGGGTCCAGCTCGCGGATCGTTCGGACCAGGCTGGCATAGGACGCGTCCTGCGCCGTGCTGTCCCCGGTGTGAAGACTGCCGAAAAATTCGTTCACCCCCGGCTCAATGAGCTGCACGTTTCGCTGCTTTTTCATAAAGGTGATGCACTGATTGCGCACGGCGGTCGCCAGATAGACCCACAGATTTCCCTCCTCGTCCACGCCGCGGATCTTCCCGACGCCGGATTTGACGATCGCCAGAAAAACCTCGTGCACAACGTCCTCGGCGTTCCCTTCGTCATGCAGAAATTTCATTGCGTATTTGAACATATTCTGCCGATGCGCTTCATAGACTCGCTCGAACAGCGATTTATCCGCTTCGGTTTCAATCAGGGAGAGATAGAAAGATATCATCAGTGAGACCTCTCAATACATGAATCTGTTTTTCTGCGTGTTTTGTGACCGGAAATATCAGAATATTCTTGCCGGACTCCAATATATCATATCCGCACCCGGAAATAAAGGTTTCTTTTTCATTTTTTTAAAATTGATGTCACAAATACTGCGTTTTCCGATATTAATAGAGCAGATGCGCAGTTCCGACACACTGCGTTTTGTTGCGTGATTTTTCCTTCCCTGCCGTGTGGTCTTTGTAGCTTTCAACACAATAAACCGGGGCAGGGGAGGAATGATCATTTTCCATCCGGCTCTGCCGTGAAAGTCCTTTCTTCACGGCGGGGCCGGGGGATCGGCAGCTTCCCATGTGTGATCTTTTCTTGCCGCCGTGAGGTCTTTGTAGCTTTCAACCGGACGAAACGGCGGCGGAAAAATCATCTTCCGCCCGGCTTTTCCGCGTCGTCTCTTCTGTTTCGCGGCAAGGCCGGGCGGACTGTTTTTCTGTGAACATCCCGGGATATCGCCTATCGACAAATAGAACGCCTATAGCCGCTTGTCCTTCACAGCTATGCTTTGATATCACGTCAAACGCGGCCGAGTACGCGCAGCTGCGGGCGGCTGGCGCTTCTATGCGTATGATCCGCCGCTGCGCCAGGCGGGAAGGCGTACTGTGCGTGTTCATCGGCAGATGGATCGGTTATTTCTGGATGCTTTTGCGGCTCAGTCTGTTTGTCACAGGCTGTGATGCTCGCCTGCCCGACGGCATTGATTGCAGCGGCGCCGGGAAAACGCTTTTTATACTCGGCGCGTTCACACGGATCCATACGGCGGCTGAATTTGCCGCGGTTTTTGATCTCTTGCAGGAAGCTGGACCGGCTCGATCCGCTGCAGGAGCTGAAGGAACTGGCGTATTGGTCGATACTTGGTTTCGTCAAGGCGTCAGGACATAGAAAAAGCCTTGTAACTGCAGCGTTTCTGCAGCCACAAGGTTTGTTTTGTTTATGCCGATCTGGGAGCCTCAGCGCATCAGGTTGCGCACCTCATCAAAAGTGTCGGTTTGACGCTCAGGAGTTTTGTCCCCGGACGGCGGCTTTATTCCCACTCGCTCCTGCAAATCTGATTTTAAACAATTTTGTTTAGGGGATTTTACACAAGCTATCTGGATTACCCGTATTATCCGAAGAATTTGGACTATCCGATTTTTTGTTGCCAAAATGTTGCCACCGGGAACGGTGTATATTACTTATCCCGCCGCGCCTACGGCGTTTGCGATTGCGTTTTCCACGAAGCTGTTGAGTGATGTCTGATCGCGCAGGGCGGCGATCACGGCGGCCTTATGCGCCGTGAAAATCTTCTACAAGATCATGCGCGTTCTCACCTTCATAGGAAACGAGCGCACGGATGCCCAAAACTTTGCCGAAAAACAGCGAATCTTCCTCGGAAAACTCTACGCTGCCGACGTAGCTTTTGTATTCCATCGTGTTTCTGATAGCCATCACTCCTGTTCTGAAAACAAGTATACCATAAGCTCAATATAATTGCAACTATTTTTAGTGGATTCTTTTGAAAACATTTTTGTTGTCATGTTGTTTTTCTTTGTCGGTAAGTATCCTTGTTCGACAGGCAAACATTCGTCGTGTTTTTTGTCACGCTTTTGGAAGCCAAAACCCCTTATTCTGCGCGGGTTTTCGGTGTTGATTCAAATCAAGGAATGTATTATCATTGCCGAGTCGATCTTTGAGAATAAACATGTTGATATTTAGGCGTTCCCGATGCTTAAAATCACGACACAAAAGCGTGACGCATGGACTGAAGGGCGAACAGTGTACAGAAAAAACTGCTCAGTTCCCATTGAATGGTAATTGAGCAGTGCAAACTAGTGAAATGGAAAAAAAGAATTATATCTTTTTCTCGTTTTATGCATCCAACTCGGAAACGACCTTGGGGTATTCCCGCAGCTCGTCGTCGGCGTGCAATGGATTCCATACCTGCGCGAAGAACGGATCTACTTTGGCACGTGCGCCGTAGTTCCAGCTCTTTCTTTCGCATTCCGGGCACCAGTGGCCACCCTCCAGAACGAGACGGGGGCTGGCGTCGAATTCGTGTCCGAAGGCACAGCGGAAACGGAGCTTCGTTTTCCAGTCGCCGATTGCCATTTTCTCGCTCAGCAGCGTGCCGCCGCGGAACTGGGCAGCTCCACTCATATCTTCCAATTTCAGTTCGCTTTCCGGCTTCGTTTCGTCGTAACCGTGGTCGATGGGTACTACGGTATCCCAATCCGTGAAAAGCCGGAGCTCGCTGAATTTCTCCGGAATGGCTTCCCACGCTTTTCGGCTGCCCCAGTAGGCGTCAATATGATCCTCCATACCGTTAACCAGCCAGTGTTTCGTGCCGTGTTCGGAATCCAGGAGCGGCGCGAAGGTCTTTTTGATGATGGAACCCATCAGCTTTTCACCGCCGGGGAGCTTCGTCATTACCTTGCCCGCCGCTTTCGCGGAACCCAGCTCCTTGAGATAGGCGTCGTAAAAAAACTGCATACTGTCGGAGCGGAAGTGCAGATAGCTTTCCAGTTTGTCGGAATCCAGATAATACTGCCCGTGGAAATTGCGGGTGGCGTAGTATTTCGGCTCGATGATGGGATCGAGGCTCGTAAAGCCCAGCTCGCCGTACATGATCTGATACATATCTCCGGTGCTCACTCGGCAGGTGGCGCCGCCGCCGATATTGTAGATATGGCCCCAGAAGCTGCCGTCCAGCGTGCCTTCGCCATCGAACGCGCAGAGGTTTCGCATAGCGCGGCCGCTGTCCCGGTCGGAGGCGTATTCCAGTACGTCGTCGATGCAGTTGTGGAACTGGATGGCGTCGCGGATCTTCGCCATCGCGGGACCGATGATGCCGGTCTGACGCAAGCTGACCCAGTATTTCAGTCCGCTTTCGATCACGTACCGCTCCGCCGCCACCTTGGAAACGGCGTAATAGTCGTACATGCTGGGCTTGATGGGATCGCCCACACGACCCCAGTGGATGGGCGGCATCCGGTCACCGGTTTCCGCCACGGTACCGATATACACAAACTTATAGGTATCGGCTTTGCCAGTTTCATAAACGGCCTCGATGATGTTGCGGGTGGAGCCGTAGTTGTTTTTCATTGCCTTGTCAGGGTGATAGTCCGCTTGCGGAGAGACGAAGGCAGCAATATGAAGGCAGATATCGCTGCGGCGCACGCAGTCGACCACATCCGCTTTGTTGAGCAGATCGCCGAACTTCACAAGCACACCTGGCGTACCGATATACCGTTCAAAAAGCTTACGGTTCTTATCACTGTCCCGAACGAGGATCACAAGATCATAAAGCTTGCCGAGATCGGGCAGCATCGCTTTGAAGCTCTCATAGCCCATGCCGCCGCCCGCGCCGGTCATGAATACAACGGGTCTTTTCATCGTTATTCTCCCTTCATGCCGATCACTTTGGCCTTGTTTTCAAGAATAGCCCTGCACAGCAGAATGGAATCGCCGATCGCGCCGTCGATATCATCGGCGGTCACGCCGAGCACCTCACAGCCTTCGGTCTTGGAAATGAAGAGGTTGGAGCACATAATATCGGTGAATTTGACCATGTGCAGACCGCCCTGAATGCCCTTTTCGGCCTGTTCCTTCATGATCTTCTTACCGCCCATCGCGTACATCCAGTTTGGTATGGTAACGATCTTTTTGCCGGGGCAGTCCAGATACTTGTGAACGATCTTCAAAAGTTCAACCCAGGTCATGTTGTAATAACCGATCGGGTAGCACCGTCCGCCCTTGTTGCGCTCCAGAGCGCCGGCGATCGCCTGTCCCACCTGATGGACGGTTACCATGGTAGAGCCGCCCTTTGGGTACATCGTCACGCCCTTCATGCTCATCACGTTTTCCACAAGGAAGACCCAAACGGGCTTGCGTCCAGGCTGTGTGCCAAAGATATACGGCAGTTCCAGCACGGCAATGTCGAGGTCATCGTCCGCAAAGCTCATCGCGGCGACTTCCTGATCGATCCTGCTGCGGATATACGGATGGTGTTTGGTAAGTTCCTTTTTCGGCCACTTCTTTGCCGCGTAGGAGAAGTAAGAACCGAGAATCACAGCGTGCTTCACGCCGCATTCTTTGCACAGTCCCAGCAATCGTTTGACAGGATCGATATTGTATTTTTTATAAAGCTCATAAATGGGAGCCGGTCCTTCCACGCGCTCGTCCACACCCGCAGCGAACACGAAGCCTTCGCAGCCACTGAGCTTTTCTTTCAGCTCGTCGTCCGTCATTTCCAGATAATTGCCGAATTCGATCTGCATCTCCGGCGGCAATACGGCGCCCTCCGGCAGCGGCGGCAGCGCGACCGATACCACTTCGTGCCCTCTGGCTATCAGTTCTTTGGCGGCCTCGCTGCCGAGCAGACCCGTTCCGCCGATCATAAACACTTTCATTACTACACTCTCCAATCTCTTCTTCGGTTTCCGGTTTTTCCTTCAATCAATACGCGATCGAATAGTTTTCTTCCACCGCCAGCGCCAGCTTTACATTCAGCGTGGCGACAACGACCTTGACCTCCAGCTTCAGGATATCCGTATTCGCAAAGGTGATCTCTGTGACGCGCTGCGACTCCTTATCGATCGTGCAGGTGATGGAGCCGTTCACGCCGTTGATATCGAAGCGGTTGAAGGTGACGGTGGGGATGTTTATCTCCGTAAAGGTGGAGGCGGTGGTGGTGTTGAAGACGCCCGCGTACCCCTCTCCCTTGGCGGGACTGGTAAGCTTGTCGTCGTACAGCTTCAGCGTGATCTTATAGCTGCCGCCGGTATCCTCGCAGGAGGCAGCTTCCACCATATCCGCCGTCAGATGGGAGGAATAGTCCGTGCCGCCCACGGGAAACACGATCTGCATATCCTCTTTGCTTGTCCAGGATTCCGGCGTGTCCGTCCCTTTGACAAAGGTGCCGATGGCTGTCTTGCCGAGCCCCTGGATCGCGGACGGCAGCTCAAGCTGATCCTCCGGCGCGGATACGTGCTTGTAGTTCCTGGTCAGATTCGACGCTTCCTTTTTCACTTTATTGACTGCGGTATTGTAAAGCGATACGATCTCGTTCTTTGACAGCGCACCGTTTGCAGGCTGTGTCACCGCGGGCTGCGTCGCGGCGGCGGGCTGCGTCGCGGCGGGTTGCGTCGCAGCGGGTTGTGTTGCGGCAGGCTGTGTCACCGCGGGCTGCGTCGCGGCGGGTTGTGTTGCCGCGGGTTGTGTTGCGGCAGGCTGTGTCCCAGCGGGTTGTGTTGCGGCGGGTAGAGATGAAGCGGGTTCGACAACTGTATCCACCGGTACTGCACGATCCGGAGTTGTCGGCTGTGCCAGATTCTCAAGCTGCGGAATGCTGACCTTGATCGTAACCGGCATACACGCAGCAATGATCAGGCCGATTAGCAGCGCGGCGCCTGCGCAGGAAGCAATGATGATTTTTGCTTTTGAACTCATAACGTATATTCTCCTTTTTGCAATGTTTTCTTCGTTCCGTCCGGAAGCGCAACTTCCGCCGTGCAGTTGGCCGGGATCGCAATATGGTATTCCCAACCTGTCTCCGTCTTTTTCCAGCCGGATCTTACAAGTCCGTACACGCTTTGGTATTCGGCGTTCGCAAAGGTGAAGTGTCCGCCGGGCTTCGGCGCGATGACGAAACGGTTTTCGCCGTCCACATGAATACCGCACATTTCCTTGAACAGCCACTCCACGGCTGCGCCTTTGGAATAGTGGTTGAGGCTGCCGATGCCGCCGGAGGTCGAATTCGCGTATTCAATATCCGTATCCGCCAGAACGTAGAGGATCAGAGGCGTGGAGAGGAAACCCGTGCCCAGCCGCCAGCCGTAGTTTTCCAGCGCGGTGATAAGGCGCTTTTTCGCGTATGCGGTCTGTTCCTCATCCAGCAGGCCCAGATACAGCGGACGCACCAGCTTCGCCTGCCGGTCGGTATCCAGTGAATGCTTTTTTGTTTTTACCAGCGCCCGGTACCCGGACCGCGCCTTTTCGGCGACAGAAAGATACCGCTCTCTGTCGTCGGTTTTCCGCAGGATCTCCGCAATCTGCGCCATGACCTCCATCAGCCACACGATATACGCGGTGGTCTCCTCCGGGTGCGGGGAGATGAAGTCGGATACAGAAAAGGCTTTCACGTCCGCCGGTTCCGCCCACTCGCCGTAGCTCTGCCCGTAGTTGGAGATATGCCGGAGGTCCTTCAGACCGACGCCCGTCGGTTTCGCGGTGGGGTACCACTTACCGAGCGTGCCGATTTTATACTCCGCGTAGCGCCGCATTTTATCATAATAATCGGTCAGCATGGCCTTGTCGCCGTACTGCCGGTAAAGCCGGTAGGGGATGAACACGCCCGCGTCCGACCATCCGGCGGAACCGTCCATGGGGCTCATGTAGAAATCGATGCCGCCTGTGGGGACGATCTGCGTGAAGCAGCCGTTCTTATGTTGCGCGTCGCAGATATCGTTTTCGTATTTCCGCGCAAAGGGCAGGTAATTGAACAGATAGCTCGCCGTTTCCACGAAGATCTGTGCGTCGCCCAGCCACCCGTGGCGTTCCCGGGTGGGGCAGTCCGTGGGCAGGTCGGCGCTGTTGTTTTTGGCGGACCAGCGGGTGGCGTCAACGAATTTGTTCAGCAGTTCATTAGAGGAACGGAAGAAGCCTGTTTCCTCCATATCGGAATAGACGGCGATTGCCGTGATATCGTCTGCACTGATTTCAGCCTCGCTGTCAATTTCTGCATATTGAAAGCCGAATATCGCAAACTTTGTTTTATATTCATTTATACCCTCTTTGCAGATATACTCGATTCTTTGCAGAGGGGTCGTTTTTTTCTTGTTTGAAAGCTGAATGTTTTTTTGGTACAACTCGCCGTCTTTGATCATTTCACCAAAGCGCAGAGTGATCTTCAGTCCGGCTTTTGCTTTAATCTTAAAGGAAATATATCCGGCGATATTCTGCCCGAAATCAAGCAGCTTTTTGCCGCTTGGCGCAACGGTCATTTTGCCGCTAAAGGTTTCCTTTTCGGCAATCGGTACATTATTTGACGCTGTGGGAACAACATTATGCGAAGTGATTTTTGCTCTGCCGGTATATGACGGCTCTTTTTGCGCGTCAACGACTTCGCCGTCTTTATTGTCGGCAAAACGAATAGCGCCATCATTTGACCACTGCCATGAATCATCGGTTATCACGGATTTCTTCATGCCGTTTTCGTATGTTATATCAAGCTGCGCGAGCAATTTTGTTTCTGTACCATACTGATTTCTGATGCCCCACGCGCCGACGCTGCCGCGGTACCAGCCGTCCGCCAGTTCCGCTGTCAGGACGTTTTCCTCTTTCAGCAGCGCCGTCACGTCATAGGTCTGGTACTGTACGCGCTTGCGGTAATCGGTGATCCCGGGAGAGAGCGGCATGGAGACGCGTACGTCGTTGATCGCGGCGGCATACAGTCCGCAGGCGGTGATATACAGCCGCGCGGAAGCGACCTTCCCTTTGAGAGAAAACGCCTTTCGGAAGCAATCCGCGGGGTAGCGTTTCTTTTTATCGACGGTATAATCCCCGGTGATCCACTTCGCCTGCCAGTGGGAAGCCCGCAGCAGGCCCATCTCGAAAAAGGCTGGCTCGCTCCATTCGCCCTCGTCCCCGTTTTCGTCCCAGAGCTTGATTTTATAGTTGACCCGTTCGCCGGAGACCAGCGCCAGCGGATACCGCATATGCATGGAATCCGTTTCCACCTTGCCGGAGTCCCACTTCTCGCTGACGATCCGGCAGGCGGTCTGCTTCACGCCGCCCTCGCAGTTCCAGAAGACGCGGGGATTGGCGATATCGATCCCCACTGGATCGGTCAGATATTCCGTTCTGAGGTTGACCGCTTTCATTTTTCGATCTCCTCCCCGGTTTCTTTTGCTTCATGGCGTGCTTTGATCTCCGCCTGCTCCTCGGGCAGCTTCTTTTCCACAGTCAGGAAGAACAGGATGGCCACCAGCGCGATGCCGGTGAAGACCTCGAGCCCCACGAATGCGAAGGAGATCACCCAGGAAACGCCGGCAGGCTGCTGCATGGCGACGGTCAGAACGCCGTCGGCGGCGGGTTTCAGATCCGAAAGCGGGATTTGCGAGGTCCAGCCGCCCGCCGCAAGCTTGGCGGCAGCGTCCGCCGTACTCGTTGCGGTGATTGGCGCGAGATAGCCGGCCTTTGCCAGCATCCAGTTGAATACGCCTGTCATGATGCCCACCATCGCTACGGCGATAATGTTGTAGATCGACATGGCCGCGCCGTCGATGCGAAGATCCTTTTTCCATTCCAGATGATCGAGGCAGTCAGCGAACAGCGCCATAAACACGTATGCGCAGGGCAGGCCGCCGATGTTCTTGATAAACTGCCCGATCAGTACCATCACGAGGTTGTGGGAGAATATCCAGCAAATCAGCGAACCGACGGCGTAGAGGATAAAGCCCACCATGGTCACGTTGCGCTTGCCGAACTTCTTCGCCAGCGGCCACACGGCGAAAATGCCGATTCCCATGGGGATGCCGCCGATGACGGAGACCAGCATCTGCGTGATCCCGTCGTTGTAGGTGCCCAGCACGTAGTTGCAGTAGTAAACGAGGCCGAGATTTTTCAGCGTCATGCCGACGGTATAGATCAGGAAATAGGCGTACATGAGGATCATGTATTTGTCCGTGAACAGGATCTTCATCTGCTTACCGAAGGAGAGCTTGGTTTCCTCTGTCTTGGCTTCCTCGGTGACGCGTTCCTTGGTGAAATAGTATTCGAGGAGCGTCAGCGGCAGGGCGACGATGGAAAGGATCGTCATCAGCGTGATCCATTTCGACTTATCCACGCCGATCATCGGCATAACGACCATCGGGAACACCAGCGCCACTAAAATACCGCTCATCATGATGGTGGTGATCTGGTTAAAGACGGAGAGACCGCCGCGCGCCGTGCCGTCGCGGGTGGAAAGAGGCACCATCAGGCCGTGGCTCATATTGAAGATGGTATAGGCGAAGGAGTAGAACAGGTTGTAGCTGATCATCACCCAGATCGCCTTCACCGTATCGCTGCTTTCCGGCACCGTGAACAGCAGAATACCGGTGACGGGCACCAGAAACGCGGACAGCAGCAGCCACGGCCGCGCCTTGCCCTCTTTGGTCTTTGTGCGGTCGATGATCTGCCCCATCACCACGTTCGTGACCGCGTCGACGATTTTAGATACGATGGGGAACACGGTCAGGAACGCGCCGCCCCATAAAGGCGTCAGGTTCAGCACGTCGGTGTAGTAGACGTTCAGGTAGGTGGCCAGAACGGCGTTCAGCAGCAACGCCCCGGCGGGCCCCAGCAGATAGCCGAAC